>JBLHMY010000011.1:0-25754 GCA_047621065.1 Glaciecola sp.
CTAAGTCGATAGGTGTATTAGCCTTTGGCTTTCCTGCAAGCATTGCCGACTATTCCAATCTTTTGGAGTTACAAGGGTCTGTTGCGAAGGGAAAATCTATGGGCTTTGACGGTGTTTTTTGTATTCATCCTAAGCAGATTAAGATTGTTAATCAAGTCTACCAGCCGACATCAGCAGAAATTGAACAAGCCGGCTTCATTATAATAGCCTATGAGCGTGCCCTAGGCGAAGGTAAAGGTGCCGTTGAAGTAGCTGGAAAAATGGTCGATGCACCTGTCTATGAGCGGGCAAAAAAATTGCTATCTAAGTGAACTCGACGTGATACTGAGTGTGCGCTCAAATAGTTTCAAAAAATGCCATGCATAATATCTATAGAATACGTCCAAACATTGATTGGATATTGTTTGCTTAAGCAAATAAAGTAGGAAACTCAGTAATATATTATTACTCACTATTTGAATTACTAAGGGGCATTATTTTGGCGATAAACAAAACACCACGTAACCCAATTACCCAAGCAGATATCGATACCTACCATCGCGATGGTGTTGTTTGCCTGCGCGGTGTACTTAACAGCGATTGGGTAGACGAATTACTGCCAGTGGCGCGCCGATTGATTGTTGATAAAGAAGATTTTGGTCTGTTACCTACCTTTCCAGGTCGCAACCTAGCCCGCACAATTGCAGAGTATCGCCGCTTGGTATTTGAATCACCCATCGCGCAAGTATGTGGGCAACTGCTAGAGTCAAAGCAGATGCGCTTCTTCTTTGATGAAGTGTTTGCCAAGCCGCCCAAATCAGATGCTAAGACGATATGGCATAGCGACCACATGGGCTGGCCTGTGTCAGGGGAGATGGTGCCGTCCTTATGGCTTCCGCTCACGCCAATTACCAAGGCCAACAGTCTTGAGTGTATTGCTGGCTCGCATAAGCAATATACACCCTACTGGCTATTTTCATCGAATGCGCGAAAAATGATAAAACCCGATGACAGAGTGCCCCATCCTGATTGTGAAAAGTTACGCAATGACGGTAAAACAAAGTTTTTAACGTGGGACATGGACGCCGGCGACCTGTTGGTGGTTCACCCGCGCACCTTACATTATTCTTCTGGCAATCCCGCTGATGACTGGCGTGTTGCCATATCATTACGTATGTTTGGTGATGATATTAGGTGGGCGCCGCGTCCAGACTGTGTTAATTTGGCAGGAGTCAGTTTTGATGAAATGTTAGAGGGCGAAAAACCCATGGGTTCGCACTTTCCGCTGCTATGGTCTAAGGACGGTCAACGTGACACCGATGCCAATTACCCACGTGAGTTTGCCACCCGTTGGCCACGCCGTGACATGACCGGTGTCAACGAATACGACACTTTCAAAACATTCAAGGAAAAAGAAGCACGCGGCGAACTTGCCACCAAAAACGCTAATAGCTAAGGTATTTAGGCATGAGTCACGCAAGATCTCTCAGAGACATGCTAGCGACTAAGTCCGTCATTAAAGCCCCAGGCGTGTATGACGGATTGTCCACACTGTTAGTAGAAAAAGCCGGATTCCCTGCAGCCTTTTTATCAGGTGGTAGTTTGTCGTTTTCACGTTTCGGTCGACCCGATATGGGTCTGGTAACGGCAAGCGAAGTCGCAGATACCGTAGCGATTATTAGGGAACGCACTAACATTCCCTTAATAGTCGATATGGACACCGGTTTTGGCAACGCATTAAATGTGCGCCGCACAGTGGAAACATTTGAGCGCGCAGGAGCATCTGCGCTACAAATGGAAGATCAGGTCGCACCCAAACGCTGTGGTCATATGGCTGGTAAGCAAGTTATTAGCATCAATGAAATGGTAGGCAAGATAGAAGCAGCGCTCGACGCTAGGCGCAATGAAGATACCATCATCGTCGCGAGAACCGACGCACTGGGCGTCAATGGCTTTGATGATGCCATTGAGCGCGGTCATAAATATGTAGAGGCTGGCTGCGATGTGCTCTTCATTGAAGCGCCGAAATCGGTCGAACAGATGAAGATTATAGGCAATACCTTTGCTGATAAAATACCCTTGATGCATAACCTAGTCGAAGGCGGAGGTTCGCCGATAGGAGGGGCTCGTGAAATGGCAGATTTACGATACAAATTAGCACTCTATCCTGTGGCACTGCTGCATTTGTTTGTTAAGCAGGCACCGGCATTGCTACAGCACATATTGGATGAAGGCAGCACTACCGCTTGGCAACAAGAAATGATTGATTTAAAAGATATGAATATATTACTTGGCAGTGGTGATTTGCTTAATACAGATAAAAAATACGCTAAAAATTAACAAGCCCACCGACATAATCCCAACTTGGGTCAGCAGCGCTTGCCGGCTTCTTTATTTGAAAAGAATTTGAAATAGCTCATCAAAGAAAAAAAACATTTTAAGAGGGTTAACATGGGACTTTATCAGCAAGAGTATCAGCGGTCTGTTGAGGATGTTGAATCATTTTGGCAAGAAAAATCTGAGCATATAGCGTGGTTTAAAAAGCCTGAGTTGACCTTAAGTAAAGATGAAAATGGCATGCAGCGTTGGTTTGCAGACGGTGAGTTAAATACCTGCCATCTAGCCTTAGATTTTCATGTAGCCAATGGTAAAACCAATCTTACCGCCTTGATTTATGATTCTCCGCTCGCCAATACTTTTACTAAGTTTACTTATGGTGAAGTACTGTGTGAAGTAGAAAAGCTTGCCGGTGCGATTAAAGCCTTAGGCGTGGAAAAAGGCGATACTGTTTTAATCTACATGCCAATGATTCCTCAAGCGGTTTTTGCCATGCTAGCATGTGCGCGCTTAGGTGCAATTCACTCGGTTGTGTTTGGTGGTTTTGCGGCAAACGAACTTGCGGTAAGGATTGATGACACAGAGCCAAAAATAATATTAGCCGCGTCGTGCGGGTTAGAGCCAAACAAGGTGATTGAATATAAACCACTGCTGGATGAAGCGCTGCGCATTGCTCAATTTCAACCTGAGCATTGCGTTATTTTCCAGCGCTCGCAAGCGCAGGCCTTACTCACTAATGAAACAGATCTTGATTGGCAAACTCTCGTGTTAAGGGCCCAACCGACCCCTTGCGTGTCGGTGAAAGCCACAGACCCCTTATACATATTATACACCTCGGGTACAACCGGTGCGCCAAAGGGTATTATTCGAGATAACGGTGGCCATGCGGTTGCTCTCAAATATAGTATGCAGGCAATTTATGATATTCAGCCCGGTGACGTTTTCTGGGCTGCCTCCGACGTAGGCTGGGTAGTTGGGCATTCCTATATAGTTTACGCACCATTAATACAGGGCTGCACAACTGTATTATATGAAGGAAAGCCGGTAGGTACACCGAATGCAGGCGCGTTTTGGCGAGTTATTGAAGCTTATAAAGTAAAAGCGATTTTTGCCGCGCCGACAGCTTTTCGCGCTATCAAAAAAGAAGACCCAAACGGTGAAATAATTAAAACTCACGACCTATCCTGTTTACACACAATATTTGTCGCTGGTGAAAGGCTAGACCCACCAACCTATCATTGGCTAAGCGACAAGTTCACACTGCCTATTATTGATCACTGGTGGCAAACAGAAACCGGCTGGGCTATTGCGGCTAATATGACAGGGATAGAATTACTGCCTACCAAGCCGGGCTCATCATGTGTTCCCACGCCTGGATTTAACGTCGAGATTCTGGATGATGAAGGCAAGCCTGTGCCCATTGGAGAACAAGGTAACATTGCCATTAAACTGCCGCTGCCACCGGCCTGCACACCGGGCATTTGGATGGGCTTTGAACGCTTTAAGAAGATCTATTTAACACCGTTCACAAACTATTATTTGTCTGGCGATGCCGGTTATATCGATAATGAAGGTTACTTGTTTGTTATGGGGCGTGTTGATGATGTAATAAACGTCGCTGGGCATCGTTTGTCTACTGGGCGCATAGAAGAAGTTGTTGCTTCACATAATGCAATTGCAGAATGCGCAGTAGTGGGTGTTGAAGACAGTTTAAAAGGACAACTGCCAATGGGTTTTGCGATTCTAAAAGACGGTGTTAACTTATCTGCGGTTGATCTAAATAATGAAGTGGTGTCACTAGTGCGAAACGAAATAGGTGCTATTGCGTGCTTCAAGCAGTTGCACGTTGTGACACGCCTGCCTAAAACACGATCAGGTAAAATACTTCGAAAGGTTATTCGCCAAGTAGCGCAAGGTGAGGCTTATGTGATGCCATCAACCATTGATGATGCTAACAGCTTAGACGAGTTTATCACGATTTTCACATAGGTATTGGCCTTGTGGTATATGTCTCGTGCTATATGTCTCGTGCTATATTTCCCGTGATTTATGTTTCACTATGATTTTAAAAACGTCACTACAGCTTGATTGTATTCTTCAGAAACGGTCATTGGTGCGAAGTGGCCACCGTGCTGCAACATGGTTACCCTTGCATTGGGTATTTTATCTGCCAGTTCCTGGGTGAAACTAAAGGGAGTAATTTGGTCGTCCTTAGCACCTATGGCAAGCGTGGTATGCGAAATATTATGCACGCTAGTACGTAAATCATGCGCCTGTACTGCGGCCAGTCGGCTCAACTCAACTTCCAAGCCCGGAAATGCTTTAATCCTTTCTTCTAGAAATGAGCGTGGCGATTTAATTTGACTGCGCAAATGCCATGATGGCGTCGCCAAATAACTGCCCAGCGTAATATAAGCAGCAGGGCCGCAGTTTATTAGTACTTCTCGCCTTGCATTAAATAACTGCACTAGATAAGGGTCTGGGCCAGCCCAACTGCTGCTCAAGACAAGCTTGTTTATACGACCTGGTGCTTTTAACGCGATGTGCTGGCCAATTGCGCCACCAGTAGAATGGCCCAATAAATGCGCCGTTTCAATATCAAGTGCATCCATTAATTGAAGTAGGTCATCTGCCATGTGCTCGGCACCTAACACCAACTTATTAGGAGTGCTGCGCCCAACCCCACGATGGTCATGTAATATTACTCTAAAATGCTGAGATAAAAACGGTACCTGTTTCATCCAAAACTCATGGCGCCCGCCTAATCCTGCAACCAATAGAAGATTTGGTCCTTCACCGTGTATTTCCGTATAGATCTCTACATCATCAACTGGCACTAAGGGCATGATTTATCCTTCATTTCTTGTTTACCTAATAAGTAACGTGGGCTTGATATTTGCACTACGAATCTTTATTTCAGTACCTTAGCAGAGCCTAACAACGGTTTCTATTGCATAGGTCTGACTGACCTATGAGGAAAAATCATAGGAAGCCATTTGCAAAGTGGAGTTATGTTAAGGTGTTAAGTTACAAGGGCCTAAGAAGAACAGATCTGAAAACACTATTTATCGAGGAAGCATCTATAAGAAAGAACTTAGCCGCCCTGTTATTTAATAGAGCGGCTAGACGAAACAAAGCTAACTATAGCTTAGGTGGCTGAGGGTCATCTTCATATTTTGCCCAGTCAAGACAAACAAAATGTTCGTCTATTAAGGTCCGTTTCCATAAGCGACCCCCTTTAAACCATTGCCACACCCGTGACCGAAACTTGCGGCAATCGCTGTGCTGTATCATCTCGTAAAGGTACAGGCCAGGTTCGTTGTGACGAGTCCAATTTAGCATTATCGTGCGGTTATAAGTATCTAACGGCACTTCGGCAGCCCAGCCATCGATGTGGGTGAAGAAAACGAGCTTATTGTCTTCAATTCGTGTGGGAAAATCTTTAATTTCAAGCGTCCCGTCAGGCCAAAAATATTGATTCGTCTGATGATAGTTGTGTTCGTCGAGAAAGCGGCAAAGTAATCGTGAGGTATGCTCGTCGATTTTATCTCCATTTGCATCGTAGTGACGATACCAGCCCTCCCAAACACCATTACTGCTTGAAATAATTGGCATTGTTTCTTTTAATGACATGTCATCACTCCCATAGTTAGGTGAAATTCTACCTTTATATTTTCTCAGTGTACGTGGATGGAAAATATAAGTAAAACTTAAATGATTTAATGTTATAACATTAATATTTTGGTCTTACAAGTACTCATATTAATATGAGTACTTGTGTTGAGTTAGTCGGCGCCTAGGACCATTTTGTAGGTAAATAATTTCGGATTATACAAACCATATAAAATGTCGACCAGGTTACCATCGGCGTCGAACGATTTACGTTCAAGCGATAATAAAGCTGTATTAATGTTGACGAGCAACTGCGAAGCAACCATCGAATTGGCATTCTGGGCCGCTAACGTTTGTTCTACCTTAACGATTTTAATGCCGTTTTCTTTAAGAATACTCAGGCGCGTTTTCTTTTCGATGTTTTTCTTGGTTAAACCTTTTGCTTGCAATAATGTCCAACTCACATAATAGGCATAAGCTTGACCGTTTTCATTACTCCTTACACGAACCACCTTAACGGCTTTTTCATCTTTACCAAGATTTAGTTCATCACGAACTGCTGCTGGAGGCACAAGTTTATCAATAGTTAAGACTACAACTTGGCTATGTTTACTCATTTCCGCTAGGTTTTCGAGCATACCTACAAGGGGCGCTTTAACCGGTTCGTGAACATATTGATAAGTAACGTGTGAACCTTTGCCACGACGTCGGGCAATCAACTTTTCAGCGGCTAAGTCATCCATTGCTCTTTTAACCGTAATACGCGACACAGCGAACGCTTCAGACAACTGTAGTTCAGTCGGCATTTGTTTACCATACTGTGCACTTCCATTGATAATAGTATTTTTAAGCAGTAAATAAAGCTGGTGGTAAAGAGGCTCTTTTGAAGCTGATTCGGCAATGGCTTCCCACTCAGATTTTAACGATTGCAATAACGGATACATTTGTTCCATATAGTACCTTTAAGCCTTAAAGCAAATTTAGTGACGCATTATTTCGAAAACGAGTAACAAAAAAGATTGTTACTCTCAGTTTGGGCACTAGTCAAATATTTAGTATAAGTTTGTCTTTCTATACCGAGCAACGAATATTTACATTACATTGTTATGTTGATATATCTTTAATTTAAATATTTGATTCTGAGGCCCAAGTCAGTATATATTAAACATGTTCATTCATCTGTCTAGTTAAATTTTATTGAGGATAACTTGCAAACATCTAACAAAACTGCCAAACAAATATATTTAGACTTAAAAGACAGACCAATGCGCAAGCGGTTTGGGTTTGGTCGAAAAGCGGCGTTAATAAACATAGACCCGCAAAAAGCCTATACCCGCACTGATTTGTTTAGCACGGCTTATGAAACAGATCCAAATCAATTGACCTATGTGAATAGCCTTGCAGAACGCTTTCGGAAATTAGCGTGGCCAGTAGTATGGACTCACGTAGCGTATATGGATTCGGCAGAAGATGCTGGGATCTGGGGCACTAGAACAGATACGCCCGATAGTTTACAAAACATAAAATTCGACTCACAGCGCAGTGAATTTGACGACCGCCTTGATATTGATCATGACAAAGATGTAATTTATCTGAAAAAAATGCCGTCTGCCTTTTTTGAAACACCTTTGCAGTCTTTGCTGGTATGGCATCAAATAGACACACTTGTTTTGACCGGGGGTTCAACTTCAGGATGTATTCGTGCGACTGGGGTCGACTCGCTTTCTCGCGGTTATCGAACAATTGTGCCAGAAGAATGTGTAGCGGATAAACACGAAAGTTATCATTATGCCAATCTGACCGATTTGTCATTAAAGTATTGCGACGTTTTAGATACCGACGAGGTAATACAATGGCTAGACAAACAGTTAGCAGTTCAGGAATAAGGTATGCGAGAAGACCCTGATTTTTACGATTATTGGCCCTATCATAAGCGACCAAAAATAACTTGGCCCAATGGTGCAAGAGTAGCATTTTGGGTCGCACCAAACATCGAATATTATGAGCTCAACCCACCCAGTAACCCCTACCGCCAAGCTTGGCCGCAAGCAAGTCCTGCGGTAGCAGGTTATAGTATTCGTGACTACGGCAATAGAGTGGGCCATAGTCGCCAAATGGAGTTATTAGATAAATATAAAATACGCGGCTCTATTTCTTTGTCTACGGCCTTATGCGACCACCATCCTGAAATAATTGCTGAATGTCGCGACCGCGATTGGGAGTTTTTCAGTCATGGCATTTATAACACAAGATATACCTATGGGATGTCTGGCGAGCAAGAAAAATCGATGATCAGAGACTCAATGCTGAGCATACACAAGCACACCGGCCAAACCTGCGCAGGTTATCTTGCGCCGGCTTTATCGCATTCCGAGCAGACACTGGATTTGTTTGCTGAAGTAGGCACTGAATTGTTTGGCGACGAAGCAGGATTTTACAGCTGTGACTTATTTCATGATGACCAACCAACCCCCATCAAACTGCGTAGCGAAAAAAAGTTTGTTTCCGTTCCTTATTCATTAGAAATGAACGACACCATAGCCTTTGCAGTGAACAAAATTGAACCCAGACGCTATGGGGAACAGCTCAAACGTAATTTTGACCGACTCTACAAAGAAGGCGCAAAAAGCGGCACTATTATGTGTATTCCTACACATAACTATCAAGTAAGTTGTCCACATCGTTTAAAAGCCTTCGAAGAAGCACTTGAATATATCACCGGCCATAGTGATGTTTGGGTGACCACAGGTAAACAAATCGCACGCTATTTTATTGATAATTATTACGAGACCGTATTAGCTGATATAGCGGCTAAAAAAGGCAAGACTCATGAGTAAAGATAATAAAGGCTTGCCCGACGATTATTTACACTACCCACACAGAAGCTACGGCATGGATCACGACCGTTATGCTTGGTCAATGCTGCACAATCGCCAGGCTGTTAAATGGCCAAACGGCGCATCGTTGGCCATTTGGGTTAATGTAGCTGTGCAGTATTTTCCCTTAAATCAACGAGGAATACCTTTTAAGGTGCCAGGCGGCATGACCATGCCCTACCCTGATTTACGGCACTACTCCTTGCGCGACTACGGCAACAGAGTGGGCATTTTTCGGTTTTTGGACGCCTTTGATAAGTATGGGATTACACCCACATTTGCACTCAATACTCGCTTGGCAGAACGTACGCCATATCTGATGGACGTGCTTAAAGAACGGGGTAATGAAATACTCTGTCACGGCTATCATATGGACGCACTTCATTATTCTGGACAGAATTTAGCTGAAGAAGATGCGCTCGTAGAGCGTGCTTTACATACGCTTAACGAACTGTCTGGGCAAACGGTTAAAGGATGGCTAAGCCCTGCTCGAAACGAGTCTGAGAATACCGCAGACATTCTATCCAAACACGGCATTGAGTACTTTTGTGATTGGGTAAACGACGATATGCCCTATCGCTATAAAGCCGGCGATAAATCGTTGATAGCGATGCCATTGTCAAACGAGTTGGAAGACCGATTCGTGATTATTAATAATCAGCATTCTGAGCAATCGTGGAGCGAACAAGTTTGTGACGCTTGTGATTTTCTACTCGAAGAAGCAAAAACCCATGGCGGCAGAATTCTATCTTTGAATATTCATCCTTGGTTGTTAGGCCAGCCGCACCGGATCCAATATCTTGAAGACACTTTAGCGCATATTATGAGTAAGCCGGGAGTATGGTCGGCATCAGCCAACGAGATAATGCTAAGCTGGCAGCAACAAAATCCACTAAGTGTACTCTAGCCAAAAAGGCTTACGGTAAATTTTTATTGTAATGCAAGTCAATCTAGTTGCAGCTATCAAACTAATGATATACTATTATATCAAATAATAGTGACTTGTACTTTCTCTAGCTCATCAGCCTGGTGAAATAACCTGTCCATCATTTAGTAAGGTTTTTACCCTTGGGAAAATAATTATGAAAGATAAACTAAATAAACCTGCTCCAAAAACGACAACTTCAAGAAGAGATTTCATTCAAAAAGCGGGCATGCTAATTGGCGGTGGCTTGGCTGGCGCAAGTATTGGTCAAGCAATGGCCATGAGTGGACACGCGGGTAAAGGGCATACCAACCCAGTCGACTACTCTACTCTCAAATATAATGACAATATTTGGAATCGAGATGCATTTGCCCGAATCATGGGTGATCTAGATTTCGGTAAACAAAAGTTTGGTTGGTATAAGGGCACGGTTAAAAGCGTAAGGCCGGGTAAAAAAATTGAAGATTTGTTTGGCTTTGAAGGTTTTTCTTTTGCCAGACTGATCGATAACGGCGACGGCACCTATAATAAATTACTCAGAGAAGTTGGTTATTATACAGACATAGAAACCGGTGAGGTGATGGACGAGTATTACAACCCTTATCTCGATGAAGTAGTAAAAGTGGTGCATATTGCCAATGACCCTTTTAACCATGTTGTTACTGCCTTTCGTCCACAACCACCCTCATACGGCGGTTTAAATGATAAAGATAGACCACCTAAAGTCCCGCTTATATTGCCTTGGACAGAAGTTGGTAATAATAAAGTAATAATGCAAAGTGGCATTAATCTTTTTTACCCTTCTGCATTGCAACCAGACAAGTGGCCAAGAGAATCAGCAGGCAAAATGAATCAAGTATCAGAGATGTTCAATTATGTGTTTGACAGAGAAGATTTAGCTAACCCCGCTGTAACTGGCCTAGAGTTTTCAGGCACATGGTCGCGTATTACCCCTTGGTTGCCATGGATGTTAATGGGTCAAGCAGATGGACATATCACCTACGACTGTATGATGGGCTGTTATAACAATACCGATATGATGTCGCCAAAAATTCGGGCATATGCTCAAAAGCACCATCCTGAATATTTCAACGCACCTACTAAATGGGAAGAGCCAAGCTGGTCTAGTTTAGAGCATTATGCCGTTGAACAAACACCTGCGCCGGTTAAAAAATAGTCATGCTGGCCAATCCTAAACTTGACTATCACGGACAAATTAGGTGTGGCACAATCTCAGTATCTGATCTCGGTAAGTCATTAAGGCTTTACCGAGATTTTCTCGATTTTGAGCTTATAGAAACAGGCCAACTTGACGCTCAATTATCAGCGCTGTGGGCTTTGCCAAAAATGCGAGGTGCTAAATTTGTTGTGCTACAGGCACCCAGCGGCGGTAGCGCTTTGTTGCGTCTAATTGAGGTCCCTAAGATAGCTAATTTTGTGCCTGCAACAAGCTATGGTTGGAGCGCTTTCGAAATTACGGTGGCCGATGTATTTGCGTTGGCCACTAAGCTCACAAATAGTGAATTTGATATTATTGGTCCGCCCAAGTACGTAGATGGTTTTACTAGTTTTATCCCAATGCAAGTGATGGGTCCAGACGGTGAGATATTGTTTTTAAATCAGGTGAATCATTCAGACGACGACGCCGATTTACCCATTGCAAAATGCAAGGTTGATCAGCTTTTTATAGTGGTGCTTGCAGCTTTAAATCGCGAGGCATCAGCCTTGGAGTATCAACATAATTTGGCCTTGGAACGTGCCGGTACGCATCATCTGAGGTATTCATTAATCAACCGAGCATTCTCGCTTCCTGCTGAAACCGACCACTCTATTACTATGATGCAAAAAGGACGCACTCCATTCGCTCAAATAGATCAATATCCCTGCCGCGCTGTGCGAAGGCCTAGCCATGAAGGTTGGCTGCCTCCTGGAAACTCAATGGTATCGGTATTAGTCGACAATATTGACCAATTACCCCTTGCAAACAAACTATGCTCAAGCCCCGAAAGGCCAAGTAGCGTGGTATATAAGGGGCGTAAAACTGCGTTAATTCGAGGTTCAGTGTCAGAATGCATAGAACTGATAGAAATTGCATGAGCTTTATTTTTGGGAGTGAATTTTGAAATCTAACAAACCAGCATTTGATATACCGCCGCCCATATCAGCCGCGCAAAAACATGGTGTGTACCCTGAATTAAGTCATGACGAGCGCGCTAGAATGAACTTTTTGTCTGCCTGTTATCGCGTTGTCGCCTCAACTATTGCGCCGGGCAATAAGTTAGCCTATGAAACGCAAGCCTTAAATAAGTTTACACAGCAGTTTTCTAGAGCACCGCAAACACGGCATGAAGTGCGCAAACTCATGAATACCAATCCTTTTCACAACATGTGGGGCGCAGTCAGGCGAAACTTAATGGAAGTTAGGCAACAAACGGGCCGAGCTATTGTGTTGCGCCAAATTGAAGAACTGGCGCGGCGTGCAAATCACCTAAATGATCAAGACCGTAACTTGACCCTTAACGCTTCAATAAACATTCCACCTTATGTGGCAAACGTCGATCATCACTGTATGCCGGGTAGTTATTACACTGAACTAGTCGCCGGTGATGTGGCCCCAGCAGCTAACTACGATACCGGCTTTTTTGTAACCACAGGTGGCACAATAGGTGGTCTGTGTGACGGCGCTGGCCAAGCCATTGCCAATTGGGTGAAAACCAACTCGTCAAACTTTGCCCCCAAACGTATTTTAGATATAGGCGTAGCCGCCGGACACAGCATTGTGCCAATTGCTCAAGCATTTCCCGACGCCCAAATAATTGCCATTGATGTATCAGCACCTATGCTGCGTTACGCGCATGCTAGGGCAAAGTCGCTTGGCGTTAACAACATCCAATTTATTCAAATGTCTGGGGAAGACTTATCTCAATTCAGCGACAGTAGTTTTGATTGGGTACAAAGCAGTATTTTTCTGCACGAGTTGTCTGCCAAAGCCTTACCCAAAATTTTATCAGAAGCTTACCGCGTTCTCCAACCGGGCGGCTTAACTGTTCACCTAGAACAACCTCAATACGACGACTCGATGCCTGTTTTTGAGCAATTTATGCGTGACTGGGATGCTTATAATAACAACGAACCTTTTTGGACTGCGATGCACAGTATCGATATGAAGCAAGCATTGATCAATTCTGGATTACAAGCCCAAAGCTTGTTTCATGCAGCAATGCGCGGCGTTATCGATACCACACTATTTTCTGAGTCTCGTTTAGGTGAAGAAGAAGATTACGGCCGTTCTGCTGCGTGGCATGCATACGGTGCTTGGAAGGAAAAATCATGAAAGAACAAAGCTCAAAACCAGGTTTCGACGCTGCCACTATTGCTAAAATGGCTAACGCCAAACCACAGGGCAAACGTCCTGAATACTTTACTGATCCCATGGCCGAACAACATTTTTCAATCACAATGGCATTGATGGCCGAGTTGGCTGTGGCACGTGAACGTATTGATAGCCTTGAACGGGTGCTGGTAAGCAAAGGGCTGCTAAACATCGACGACGTGGAAGATTATGAACCCGATGCCGCTACCGGCCAGGCAAGGCAGTTAGCTCAAGTCGAATATAGCGCACGAGTGCTAAGGCCCTTGCAGCAGGCTGTTGAGGCAATGTCTGGCGATCAATCGAGTATGAGCGATATGGCAGACAAGTTAGGTGACCCAGATAATGGATGAACTCAACAATAGGGTGCAACATCTTGAGCTGGTAGAACAGCTTGTGGATTTTGTGGTGAACATCAACTTTGACCAAGTACCTGAGCAAGCCATAGAGGCTGCAAAGATATTTTTGATGGACACTATAGCCGTAGGGGTTGCCGGAACCACTTATGACGCTACCGACAAAGCCCTATGTGCGGCGCAATCTTGGGCCGAGACAGGCTCAATAAGGGTAGTTGGACGTCCTAATGTAAAACTGTCTAGGACCTCAGCGGCCTTTGTTAACGGCATTCAAACCCATGCATTGGAATGGGATGGGCTTCATGAACCATCGGTAGTGATTGCTTTGTGCGCACCTGTTAGTGCATTGATGGCTGAAATAGATCAGCAGCAAGTAACAGGGAAAGACCTCTTAGTCGCACTAATCGTAGGCGTTGAAGTCGCTGTTTTTTTTGGTGGAAACACCACCTCCAGCCCGCGCTTTTTTAGGCCCTCGGCAGCAGGTGTGATGGGCGCTACTATGGCAATGGCGCGCTTGCGTAATTTTAACCCAGAGCAAACTAAACACGCACTTGGGCTAGCTTATAGCCAAGCGTCGGGCACTATGCAGGCTCACTGGGAAGGCTCAATGGCATTGCCTATGCAAATAGGCGTGGCGGCTAGAACAGCGCATATGTCGGTAGACATGGTAGCCGCTGGAATGACTGGCCCGGTGGATATTATTGGTGGACGATTTGGTTATTTTCAACTATTCGAGTCGGGTGGTGATATTCAAAGCCTGCTTGATGCATTAGGTAAACCCTTAAAAATTACCGAAATGGCACACAAACCTTATCCTGCTGGTCGTGCAACACAAGCGACGCTTACCATGATACGCCAAGTTCAAAGCGAACATGGCCTTAGTGTTGATGATATTAAGCACATCCATTTGTATCTGCCGCCGCTAGTTTTACTATTGGTGGGGCGACCTGCAACAATTGATATGACGCCTTCCTACGCTCGGTTATGTTTGCGTTTTGTTGCCCCATTAATGCTAATAGACGAAGATATTGACCCGCGTCGTTACTGTGAAGTGGCATTTGCAGACAAAGCAATTTCTGCTTTAGGTGCCAAGATGAGCCTTTATAACGATGGCAATCCCGACAGCAACGCACTTGGCCCGCAAAGAATGGAAATAGTGCTGAAAAACGGCACCGTTCTCATGGCTAGTTGCAACGAACCCTTAGGCTCACCAGGTAACCCACTGTCTAAAGCTCAGCGAGAAGACAAAGTCAGGTACTGTTTTTCTTTAGGCTTGCCTGATGCCGATCCAAACCAACTCATCGCGATTTGCCAACAACTACAAGATTTACCTGACTGTGCTGTGCTGCTTGACTGTGCAGCAGGCAAATAATCTAAACAAACCGTCGAAAAATTAAGTTCAAAGAGAAGCAAATGGAATTAGACAGACAACAACTCATAGCCATGTCAATAGCGTATTTTGAAGGCTGTAATGAACACAACTTAGCAAAATGTTTACATACCGTAAGCAATGATTGCTTAATGTGGTTTCCTGCAGCACCTTTTAGATACAACGGTAAAGCGGCTTTAGATGTGCATTTAAGCGACGTATTTAATACCTTTAAAAGTATTTATTTTCGTGATTACAGACACATAGTTGATGAGCAAGAGCAATCTATAGTGACGTATTTTAAGGTCACCTTAATTCCCCATGAGGGAGATACTATTCACATGAAAAATTGTAATATTTTTCATGCAGACGAACAACAATTGTTTAAAGAAATCATTATTTATAACAGCGGTGCATTGAACGCTGGTTTCCACGAAGGCAGTGAATAAACAAATGCTTGTGATTTAATCTTGCACCAATAGAAGAGGCTAATACAATGACCAAACTTGTCGTGTTATTTAACTTACGAAAAGATGTTGATCCAACGATATATCAGCACTGGGCAAAGACCACCGATCTTCCCACTGTAAATAAACTTAAGTCGGTGACCAACTTTGAAATACTTAAATGCACAGAGTTGTTAGATTCTGAGCAGCCGCCGCCTTATCAATACGTTGAAATTATCGAACTCAATGATCAAGCACTGTTTTTCAATGAAGTGTCTACAGATAACATGACAAAAGTCGCCATTGAATTTCAAGCGTTTGCTGACAATCCGACTTTTATCGTCACAGAGTCACTGTAAAGGAGACAGTTATGCCCACTTATAAAGAGTTATCAGGTAAAGTTGCCGTTATCACGGGTGCTGGCCGTCACCAAGGCTTAGGCGAAGCAATGGCAAAACGTTTGGCCTCAGAAGGCGTCAAAGTAGTCATCACTGATATAGGTAAAGCGAGCGGCACCCATATGCCAAACAACGCTATTGGTAGCCTAAGCGAGATGCAACAAATAGTTGATGAAATACGTCAAGACGGTGGGCAAGCAGATTGTTTTACATGCAATATGCTTGTGGCCAGCGATGTTGAAGCAGCTGCACAATTTGCCGTAGACACCTATGGCAGCCTTGATATTTGGGTGAATAATGCCGGCATTGGCTACATTATGAACGCTATTGTGGATATGCCAGACGAAGATTGGGATGCAGTGTTAGGGGTGAACCTGCGAGGTGTATTTTTGGGTACTAAGTATGCTGCCAGAACAATGCTCAAATACGGCATTAGAGGCAAGATCATTAACATTGGTAGCCAAGCATCTAAGTCTGCTTTTGCTCACGCAAGCGCCTACACAGCGTCGAAACATGGCGTAGTAGGATTAACCCGAGTGGCCGCAATGGAGCTAGGTGAACACGGTATTAATGTAAACACCATTTGCCCAAATCACGTAACAACGGGTCTAGGTGCATGGCAGAACAATCATTTCTCAGATGTAACGGGTAAAGGCTATGAAAAGTATATGGCTGATATGCGTGCTCGCATCCCAATGGGACGGCCTGGCTTACAACAAGATATCGCGAAGGCGTGTGCATTTTTATGCTCTAGCGAAGCCAGTTATATTACCGGCGAATGTATGAATGTATCAGGAGGTGAGGAATACCACTAGGGGTATTCATCATCCATACCCAGATTAGGAGCTAACTACCACGCCAAATTGATGTCCATGCTTATCAACTGGCCTAGCTCAGTCTTTGGTCTCAAGCCAACGGCGTTCAAATTCCCATACGTCTTCAAAACCAATAAGCTTACAAAATTCAGTAAAATCGTACATAGGTACATCTGTTTGGTAGCTTGAGCCAGTTTGTTTGATATGGCTTAAAACCTGCCTTACCGATTCTGCTGCAGCCAATGAAGTAGCTGCAGGGAATATTGCAAAGGCGAAACCGATATCGGCTAGCTTTTCTGCGCTTAGTATTGGGGTCCTGCCGCCGTCTGCCATATTAGCCATTAAAGGCTTGTCAATTGCCTTGCACATATCACGCATTTCGGCTTCACTTTCTAAGGCCTCTGGGAAAACGATATCTGCTCCGGCTTCAGCGTAAGCTTTCATTCTTTCCAATGCACCTTGAAAACCCTCACTTTGACGCGCATCGGTGCGAGCAGCAATAAGTGTATTTGGATTGCACCTGGCTTCCAACGCCACTTTTATTTTGCGCACCATAACGTCAGTCGGCACCACTCTTTTATTACGCGTATGCCCGCATTTTTTTGGAAATTCCTGATCTTCAATCTGAATTACTTCAACTCCAGCCGCCTCAAAGCCGCGCACAGTTTCGCGCATGTTCAACAAACCCCCATAGCCGGTGTCGGCATCGGCAATAACACTCGCAGTACCCTCCATCGTTTTGACTAATGTTGCAACCCTATCCAACATTTGTGTATAAGTGGTAATACCTACATCGGGTAAACCATAGGCAGAAGCACCCAGCCAATAGCCCGATGCATATACCGCATCAAATCCTACCGATTTGGCAACAACGGCACAAATCATATCCTGAACGCCTGGAACACTGAAAAATTCGCCCGATTTAATCTTCTGTTTAATAGTCAATCTGTTGGTCATCATTTCACTCAATGTATTTGAAGGATTAGTTGATCAAAGCCGAGTCACACAAGGTTAATCGCAAAGTATAGAAGGCTTCAATGGGGCTGTACTTTTATAGTTATTAGATATATTGTTATGACATTATACATAATTTAGTTTAGTCTACCACAACTATTGTTTCGAGGGCTGTATGCCAAGGCTAACGAAACACACTAAACCTTGGTTTTGAAAGCATATTTTTAATATCGATATAATAATTAAGCTCGTCATTAGTATTACTATTAACTGCACAAATGGAGACCCGCGCCAATGAGCACAGAAGCTGCGGAAAAATATGCCAATGTTTATGACACGCGGATTGGTTTTGGTCATAGGCCCGCTTTAATTTTAGTCGACTTTGTTGAAGCCTATTTTGATAAGTCTTGTGATTTATATGCCGGTGTAGAAGATACATTAGCATCTGTTATTCGAATTCGAGAAGCGGCTCGCAAAGCCGGAATTTTAATAATTTACACCAATGTGGCATATCAAAAATCTGTGATTAACGGGAGCCAAGTTTACCAAAAGGCCGCTCCACTTCGTTATTTCCTAGAAGGTTCACCTATGGGCGCATGGCCAAGCAGCTTGCTGCCCGCGGACGCTGAGTTGGTAATATCCAAACAATATCCTAGCGCCTTGTTTACTACCTCACTCGCGTCAACCTTAAGCGCTGCGGGAATCGATACAGCCATTATTACAGGTTTGACGACCAGCGGCTGTGTTCGAGCAACCTGCGTAGACGCATGTTCAAACGGCTTCATTCCCATAGTGGTTGAGCAGGCTTGTGGCGAGAGCCCCGCAGAGCCGCATAAGGCTACCTTATTTGACATGAATGCAAAATATGGTGACGAGGTAAGTGAACAAGAAATTATAAAGTTCTTAGGAGATTTATTAGCTGAAAAAATAACAACTAATTAAGCGCCTGCTGCATGAAAAGTTGGTGCTTTTGGAGGAGGCAAATGTGTCTCTTCCAAACACCTAGCTTTAATTTCTTCAATTGTGCCACCGCGGTCGAACATCTGTATTTCTGGCCTCTCATTAGAAATTTTAGTACGCAATGCAGCGGTTTTGTCAAGATCTACGGCGCCATTAGCTATGACCACTCCGTATTTAAGGGCACCTGCAATAGTTACAAGCTGTCGATTAACATCGGTCAACACCAATTCAGGATCGCGTTGTAGCGGATCACCCCAGCCACCGCCGCCCCACGTGTTAAAGTATAATACGTCGCCCTTTTGAATCACTATGTCGTCACACTTGGCCGCTAAGTACTCTTGACTACCGTCATTACGTATCAGTAGTTTTGAAGAACGCAGCCCCGGTTTGCCGCCATTAACGCCCCAAGGATAGGTTAACCAGCGGTCGTCATGAATCGCAATTTTACCGTCGTTTAGAAATTCGTAAGCAACACACAGGCCGTTGCCACCGCGGTGCAAACCCGCCCCACCTGAATCAGCTATAGTCTCGTAAGTATTTATACGCAGCGGAAAATACGCTTCAATAAACTCATTCGGCACATTGGTAAAGCCCGGCCACAAGGAATGACCATCTAAGCCATCACCAACGGGCCTGCCCGGAATACCTCCAAATCCTATTTGGAACAACTGATACCATTCGTTGTTATCGTCGTAGCCAGAATAGAACAAATGCGGGCTATCGGAAAAACCTGCTGCATTCATGGCTGCTGGAGCACCTTGTCCTAGTAACCCGCCTAAAATATCAAACACGCGTCCCAGCGCATGGGTTCGCCCTGATAGCGCTGCAGGATACTTAGGTTTAAGGATAGAGCCTTCTGGCACGCGTACTTCAACCAACTCGTAAAAGCCGTCGTTAAAAACAATTTGTGGATCAATCATGTTGATGGTAAACGAGCCAAAGAACATTTTGAATAGTTCTTCATTAAGATAAAAGTTTATCGAGCTTTTAGCTTGAGGATCTGTACCGTCAAAATCGAAAAAGGCTTTGTCGCCTTCGCGCCACATTGTGCACTTTAGTTTATATGGTCCCATGCCCATACCGTCGTCACAAATGTAGTCTTCAAACACGCGTGGCGATTCTGGCACAATCATTTTAATGATGTGGGTCATAGCAATTAAATTACGTTCAAGTATTATGTCCATCGTGCTATTAAATACGTCGTCACCAAAACGCTCAGCCAATTCTACGCAGCGTTTTGCAGCCGTTCTGCATGAGGCAATTAGGGCATTTAAATCAAAGCGATTCCATTGGGGTGTGCGTACATTACGTAAAATTAACTCAAGTATCTCGTGTTGCAGCACGCCCTTTTTATATAATTTAGTCGGCGGAATTTGGATCCCTTCTTGAAAAACCGTCTCTGCTTTAATGGGTATACTGCCCGGCACCATGCCGCCATTATCAGACATATGTCCGAACATTGCAGACCACGCTAAATGACGACCATCTTTGAAAATTGGTACGAGTACAATCCAGTCGGGTAAATGGCTAACCGCAGCGTTGCACAGGTAGGGGTCGTTGGTCAAAATAATATCGCCTTCTTCTATTTGCCCTGTGTACGCGTCTAAAAACCCTTTTATAAAAGATCCAAACTGACCTACGACCATTTTGCCGTCGCGGTTGGCTATAATTGGAAAGCAATCGCCCTGTTCGCGTATGCCGGGGCTCATGGCGGTGCGAAACAAAACAGCGTCCATCTCTTCGCGCGCATTTGATAAGGCATTTTCAATAATATCCACATTGACTGTGTCTACGTCAACCTTGTTAAAAGGCGCTTTATTAGTCTCTATTAATTTGTTATGCATGATTATTGGGACCTTTAAGCGGTTTAATAAGTAGGTTTCCGACTGTGTCGATGGATGCTTCGTAGCCAGGTAAAATGACCGTGGTAGAGTCCATTTCATTGACAATCGCTGGGCCGGGCACCATAGTGCCCGCGCCAAGTAGTGCGCGCTCATAAATAACGGCTTGGTGTGTTTGACCGGCAAAAAAGAATTCGGTAGCGCATATTTTTGCACTTCCTAAATCAGCGCTTTTGTGCGCCACGTTTAGGTCTGGGATAGGCTCATTTTTAGCATGTACAACCGCCCGTAGCATAACAACTTCGTGACCGCCATCTAGCGCAAAAGTGAATAACTGCGTGTGCTCTTTATCAAAAGCTTCAATAAACAGCGATACGCCTTGTTGTTGTAATTCTTCATGTGCAAACTCTATGGTCAGTTGGAAGGCTTGACCGATATAGCGCAAATCGACTTGAAAATTCACTAGTAATTCTGAAGGGTCAATGCCGTCTTTTATCAATGATTCACTGGCTTTAGTATGCAAAGTGCTTAGGTCCGCGAGCAATTTATCTACGTTTATGTCTTTTACTAATGTGACGTAAGTACGAGAAGCTTCATCTTGAACCCGAGTAGTGGCATCACCATAGGCACACAACACGCCGGGACCAGGAGGAATAATCACTGGCCATGCGTTGGTTAAAATACCCATAGCATTTGCATGCAAAGGGCCTGCACCACCAAAACCAACTAAAGCGAAATCACGCGGGTCAAAACCTTGTTCAACCGACACCACACGCAAAGCACCTAACATAGCTTCGTTGGCAATCTTTACTATACCCTCTGCAGCTTCCATTAAGCCAATACCCATCGCATCTGCAATAGTTTGTACCGCTGTAACTGCCGCTTGTTTATCTATTTTCATTGCCCCGCCAAGCTGCACATCTGAGGGTAAATATCCAAGAACTACATTGGCATCGCATACAGTGGGTGCAATTCCACCTTTCATGTAAGCGGCTGGGCCCGGCACTGCACCTGCTGAGTCTGGACCAACGCGCAATGCTTTAGTTAATTCAGGTACAAACGCGATAGATCCGCCGCCAGCACCTACAGTGCGAACATCTACTGAGGGTGAACGCACAGTGACATCGCCCACTTGGGTTTCACGCCTTATTCTTGCTTTGGCATTTTGAATCAAGGCTACGTCTGTTGATGTGCCGCCCATATCAAAGGTCAGCACATTGTCGTAACCACCTCGACTAGCGAAGAAAGTTGCCCCGGTTACACCACCGGCAGGACCCGAAAGTAATAAGTTAACCGGCTTTTCTGCTGCGCTGTTACCCGATGCTAAGCCGCCATCGGACCGAAGTATGGACAACAATACCGAATCGCCCATTCTGTGCACTAAGGCCGCTTGTAAGTTATCAATATAATTGGCCACTTCAGGACGTACGTATGAGTTAACGACGGTCGTCTCAGTACGTTCATATTCCTGCATTTCGGGTACAACTTCGCTAGAGATTGAAATGGGAATATCAGTAAAAATTTGCTTGGCTATGTTGCGGGCCTGTTGCTCGTGGCTACTATTCAAATACGAATTGATAAAGCAAATCGTCAAGGCTTCAACTTCGTCTTTAGCATGCAAAGTTTCTAAGGCTCGACGAAAACTGAGTTCATCAAGTTCACGCACAATACTGCCGTCTGCGGCTATGCGTTCATCCGCTTCTATGGTCAATTCTAAGGGCGCTAGTAAAGGTTTTTTAACGAAACTAACCCATCCACCCAAACCACCGGGACAGAACGAACGAGCGACTTGTAACACTTGTTTATAGCCTTTAGTGGTTACTAAGCCCACTTTCGAACCTTTGCCGGTGAGCACCGCATTAGTTGCAATAGTAGTGCCGTGCATTACTCTTTTGATATTCTGCAATGCTACACCAGAATCAGTCGACAAACGGTCTATACCGTTTAGCACGCCAATTGATGGATCCTGCGGTGTGGAGGGTACTTTTGCTGAATGGGTTTCACCTGTTTGTTCATTTATCAGCAGTAAATCCGTAAAAGTCCCTCCAACATCCACGCCTAACCTGTAACTCATAACCTGTCCTCTTTTATATAAACTATTCGATTGTCAAATTGTCGGGCTAAAGGTAGCTTCGGCCAAGGCCAACCTGTCTCGAGTAAAACTAAATTCTTCTTTTATAATGCCGATAAAATCCTTCAACACAGCAGCTTGAAATCCTCCGCTTCTGCTTGCTATGCCGCCAATTGAGACCCATGGGTTCATAGGACCGTCTATTACTACCATGCTGCCGTCAGCTAATTCTGGCTCAATCAATATGCGCGGAATAATAGTCAGATAATTGGATTCTTGAACTAGATTTTTGATTAATCGCATGGAATTTGCGCGAATGTGATGCACCTTAGTTTTCACATCTACACTGTCTAAAAATTCACGATACACACTAGAAACCGATTTTTGGTCAGCAATAACCCAGTTGCTCATGGCCAGTTGATTTTTTGAAACGTTTTTCATCTTAGCTAAGTTATGTTTAGCACTTGCCGCGAGTACCGACTCAACTTCACATAATCCACTAAAGGATAAATCGCTGGTATCGAATGAGTCTGGGAATAAACTCAACACGGCGTCTAACTTACCAGCGCGCAAGTCTGAACATAGATTCTCAACAAAGCCTTCAACTAAGCGAACCTCAACATGCGGACCTTTAGCCAGCAAGCGGTCTAAGGTTGCGGATAAGAATCCTGCACTAAATACCGGACCCACTCCAATTGACAAGGTGCCTCGTTCACCGCAGTGCATGGCGGATATTTCGCGCTTTGCGCGTTCGGCGTCATTTACCATGCTGCGTGCATAATCGAGAAAATGTTTGCCGTAAATAGTTAAAAAAACACCATTGGCTTTTCGCTCAATCAGTTCAACGCCAAAACAATGCTCTAAGTTTTGGATGCTACGAGTTAGCGCCGGTTGACTAATGTTCTGATCTTTAGCAGAACGGCTGATATTACCTGTCTTGGCAATAGAGATAAATTGCTTAAGTTGTCGAATATTCATATGCCACCTCACTGAATGGCAAAGAATAAAACATTATTAAACTTAATGATATAAAAATATGTCATTAAGTTTAATTGTTGAGGTGGATGATAACCGAGCTACCCTGCTACAATATTGCACAGACCGTTTTAGTTTCCATATAATTCATAACCGCGCCCATGCCACTTTCACGGCCCCATCCCGATTGCTTGTAACCGCCAATCGGCAAAGAGGGGTCAAACATTAGGTGCGAATTTATCCACACAGTGCCCGTTTCAAGGTCGCTGGCAAAGCGATGCGCGTGGCTAAGGTTTTGCGTCCACACACTCGCCGCTAAACCATAATCTGAATCATTAGCAAGGGCCAAAGCCTCTTCACTGGTGCTAAAGGTTGTGCAGCTTAATACGGGGCCGAATACCTCTTCCTGCATGATTTTCATATGCGCGGTGCATTGTGTTAGAACCGTTGGCTGAATAAAGGTTTTATTGGGACCACCTTGCTGCCCACCAGTTAATAGCTGAGCGCCATCGGCCAGACCGCCTTGAATATAATTATAGACTTTGTCTGCTTGCGTGCGATTTACCAACGGACCCATTTGAGTTGCAGGGTCTAAGCCGTGGCCGATAGTTAGACTTTTGGCATATTCAGCGATTCCTTTGTAAAGCGCATCTGCAATATTCTCTTGCACATACAACCTCGTGCCTGCCACGCATACTTGGCCGCCGTTGAAAAAGGCGGCATTAGCGATGCCAGGAATGGCTAGTGCAAGGTCAGCATCGTCCATTACAATCATCGGTGACTTTCCGCCAAGCTCCAAGGTGACTCGTTTAAGATTACCTTTAGCAGCGTCTAAGATTTTGCGCCCAGTTTGGGTTGAACCGGTAAAACTGATTTTATCTACGTCCATATGCTCAGCCAAGGCTTGACCGGCAACATGACCGTAGCCGGTGACAATATTAAGCACACCTGCGGGCAAACCAGCCTCAACACATAACTCACCTAAACGTAATGCGGTTAATGAAGTGTCCTCAGCTGGTTTTAATACAACACAGCAGCCTACACAAAGTGCGGGGGCAAGTTTCATTGCGGTCAAAATCAGCGGGCTGTTCCAAGGGGTAATGGCTGCCACAACACCTATGGGCTGGGTCAAAGTATAAGAATGTACTCGCTTACCGGCAGGTTGATACGCAATTGAGCTTGGTATAACCGCGCTTTCAAGCTTGCTGCACATACCAGCAAAATAACGGAATTGTTCCGCGGCGCCAGGTATCTCAGCCCATCTAGCCACACCTATAGGCTTGCCTTGATCAAGTGTTTCAAGTTCAGCTAGTTCGTCTATGTTGGCATCGATTAATTCACCTATACGCCATAAAATTTTAGCACGTTCACTAGGCACCATGCCCTTCCACACACCAGATTGAAAAGCACTACGAGCAGACTTCACTGCTGCATCAACATCTTCAATGCTACTTTGCGGAATAGTCGCCAGCACTTCACCGGTAGAGGGATCTTGAGTATCAATGACGGCGCCGTGTTGCGCATTTACCCAATCATTATTGAGTAACATTTTCTTGTCTTTGTCAGCTAAGAATAAACGAGTCGCTTGCGAAGCAGGTTCAACAGAATAAATATCAAGCTGCATGGTAGTTTCCTTTTAGAGATAGGACCTTTATTGTAAATAGCCTGTTCAGTGGAAGCTCATGCAAATAGTAATACTGGCAATGCAATTTTGTTATATCAGCACAATATGCCGCACTAATCGTGTATAAAAACAAGAAATTATTTAATTGGACTTATTATGGAGTACGCATTCTCGTCAATGCCATCCCGCGGCAAACTCTCGTGGCCTAACAATGCAAAAGTTGCCCTTATTATTACTGCAAACTTAGAGTATTGGGACCTGATTAAAGATACCGAGAAGCCATACTACGCTGGTGGCCCGGCTATTTTGCCCGACTTAATGCCTGGTAATGTGCCAGATTTCCCTAACTTTACGTGGCGTGAGTATGGGCAGCGAGTAGGCATTTGGCGGTTATTTAACTGCTTCGAAAAAATGGGTGTTCCACTGAGTTGCACAATGAATGCCAAAACTGCCTTAAATTTACCTGAAATAATCGAGGTCGTTAAACACAATAGATGGGAGTTACTGGCGCATAACTATGAGCAAGGTGAGCTACTGACCAATTTTGCACATAATCCTGAAAAAGAACGAGAAGTCATAAAAGCCACACTAGATGTTTATCAGCAGACTATGGGAAAGCCAGCTTTAGGTTGGCTGTCTTCATCATTGCGCGGCACATTGAATACCTGCGATATTATTGCTCAGGAAGGTCTAAAGTTTTATTGCGACTTGATGAACGACGACCAACCCTACTTAGTTGATACCAAGCATGGACCGATTGTTTCTATACCTTATTCTAACGAGATAAACGATTTTACGTTAATGACGCGCCGCGCGCACACAAATGATCAATTTGTAGATATATTA
>JBLHMY010000012.1:0-25569 GCA_047621065.1 Glaciecola sp.
TTGTCATTATCGCCTTCGATATTTGCGTTAATATCGATCGATACTTCCAAATTTTCCTCTAACCACATTAGACTATCATAATATCGGCGAATGTTCTCTACATAATTTACTGCTTCGTTGCCTCGAGCGTATCCAAACCGCGTTGTTTTATAATATTTCTTTTGGCGAAGAAGCGGCAGGTGTTTTCTAACATCTATCCATAGGTCAGGGTTATAACCTTGGCGCTGGGTAATACGCCGCGCATCTTCTAAGTGTCCTAAGCCGACATTGTATGCTGCAAGTGCCATCCACTCGCGATCCGGTGACTGAATTCTGGCAGGAATGCGTTTTAACAAACTACTATAATAACGAGCGCCGCCGTTAATACTCTGTTCGGCGTCAGTTCGCTTCTCAATACCCATGTCTGAAGCGGTTGCTCGGGTAAGCATCATCATGCCACGAACACCCGTAGGAGATACCGCATCAGGATCCCAATGACTTTCCTGGTAAGCCATAGCGGCAATTAAACGCCAATCAACATCGCCAGCATGAGCTTCGAACATCTCTCTGTATTTAGGCAACTTACTTTTGATAGAACGCATAAATGCACGAGTATCAACAAAATCAAAACTTCTAACATGCCCGAAGTATTTATCTTCGAGCACAGCTAGTTTTCCACTTGATTGTAGATCACCAAAATATTCAAGCAGGGCTGCACGCAACGAATCGTCGGTGTCTCTATTTAGCATCCAACCTAGTTTTAAGGTGTCTGTAATCGAAAAACCTATGCCTAAGTTTGGATATCGCCGCCTGGCGACGGCCAAAATATTAGAGTCGGATATTGTGTAATCAAGCTCGCCATTGGCGACCATTTCTAAAAGCTCTTCAATATCTTTTTCCGCAGTTTCTTGCCAAGAAAAATTAGCTATGCCGATCGCTTTTTCTTGCATCGGTTCGCGATATAAGTCATTTGCAATGATGGTAAGATCACCTTCAAGATCGTTTAAATCTCGCGGGCGGTCTTCACCTTTTTGATAAACTAGTTCGAAATTGAGTGTTTGATATGCGGGACCAAACTTATATTCTCGCTGGCGGGCGTCGGTCATTGTGATGTTGGCGGCAACTAAATCGACTCGCTTTGCGTCTAGTTGCTCAATTAGTTCAGCGTAAGAGTAATATGGATAGACCTCTAGTTTCACTTCAAGAAAGTCGGCAAAACCTTTCGCCAGTTCAAATTCAAACCCTTCTTGGGTGACAGGACCATTATAATAAGTGGTACGTCCATAAATGGACCCTACCTTTAAAACGCCATCGTCTAAAATACGGGCAAGCTCTGTATTATTAGTATAGGGTTGGCAACTCGACAATAGTATCGTTATTATTAGCACAAACAGGACCTGCATAGCGTCAACAAAACGCTGTGTTAACAAACGGCTTTTCGACCCGGCAAGTATATAGAGCTTATATAGCTTTTGAATATTATTCATCTATTGAGTGATAGCCTTAGTGCCTCGTTGTTTTTTTGTACACGAATGTAAATACGTTACCACATGATTTTATCTTTTATTTCGTGAAATGCGTAATTTACCTCTGATTATTCCTTTTGTGACTTTTATGTTAACCATGCATCAACCGCCCTGATGTTAAGATAATGACGAATTCTTTGTTGTTTATCTACAAAAAGATGAAAAAAAGAAACATGCAGAGGCGAAATCTAATCGCCAAAAGCCTTATCAAACCATTTTGTTTCCTCTATACTTAACGCTACATTTTATGTGTGTTATTAACAAGCACTGGCGCTAATTTATGTCAGCAATACGCATGGTATATTTGCATTTATTCAAACCCGGTGGATTAAAACTATGCTCAATTTGTTTGGCTCGTCAATGCTGTCTGATTTTAACAAACAAAAACTCATTAAACAGCTTAAGCAACAAAGTATAAGTGTAAGCGATATTTGTGCTCATTATGTTCATTTTGTTGATACCAACAAAGACCTTTCCAGTGAACAACATCAAACTCTCAATAGTTTGTTAACATACGGGCCAAAATCGACAGCTTCCAAGCCGCCCACGGACGAAAATTTAGCCGTTCTTATTGGCCCACGCGCAGGCACTATTTCACCATGGTCAAGTAAAGCGACCAATATTGCCATTAACTGTGGGCTTGGGGCTATAAATCGTATTGAGCGAGGAGTTGAGTATAAGTTTTGGGGCAAAAATTTAAACGATCACTTGCACCTAATCCAAACCGCTATTCATGACCGCATGACTCAAATGGTTCTACCCAGCTACCATGATGCCACCTATTTGTTTGTGCAAAGTGAAGCAAAAACATTACAAGCTGTAGATGTATTAGGCCTTGGGCGAAAAGCCTTACAAGACGCTAATAAAACCCTTGGTCTTGCCTTGGCAGAAGACGAAATTGACTACTTAAAAACAAGCTTTGAAACGCTTGGACGCAATCCTCACGATGTTGAACTGTACATGTTTGCGCAAGCTAATTCAGAACACTGCCGACATAAAATATTCAATGCGGATTGGACCATAGACGGCAAAGCGCAGCCCAAATCATTGTTTAAAATGATTAAAAATACATTTGAAACAACACCTGAGTTTGTGTCATCGGCGTATAAAGATAACGCGGCGGTTATGGATGGCTTTACTGCGGGGCGATTTTATGCGGATCCTATTACCGATCAATATGGCTACAATCACGAGCCTATTGATATATTGATGAAAGTGGAAACGCATAACCATCCTACAGCTATCTCTCCGTTCCCAGGCGCTGCAACAGGATCTGGCGGCGAAATAAGAGACGAAGGGGCAACTGGCCGAGGCTCGAAGCCTAAAGCTGGTCTGGTAGGATTTAGTGTGTCCAACCTAAATTTACCCAATCAAGCCCAACCTTGGGAGAAGCCATACGGAAAGCCTAGTCGCATAGTTGATGCACTTGAAATAATGACCCAAGGACCTTTAGGTGCAGCAGCATTTAATAACGAATTTGGACGGCCCAATATATTGGGTTATTTTCGTACCTATGAACAAAGCGTAAACAGCTTCAATGGTGTTGAGGTACGTGGCTACCATAAACCAATTATGCTAGCCGGTGGACTAGGCAACATAAAACGAAGTCATATTGAAAAGGGCGAAATTACCAAAGGTGCAAATCTTATCGCTCTAGGCGGTCCTGCCATGAATATTGGCTTAGGCGGCAGTGCCGCTTCGTCTGTTGCATCTGGCCAAAGTAATCAAGATCTAGATTTTGCATCAGTGCAGCGTGAAAATCCTGAGATGGAGCGCCGTTGCCAAGAAGTAATTGATAGATGCTGGCAACTAGGCGACAACAATCCAATTCAATTTATTCACGATGTAGGGGCAGGAGGCTTATCAAATGCTTTTCCTGAGCTTGTCAATGATGCTGGTCGTGGCGGCGTATTTGAATTAAGAGAAGTACCATGTGATGAGTCTGGTATGTCACCTCTAGAAATTTGGTGTAATGAATCCCAAGAGCGTTACGTAATGTCGGTAGCGCCAGAAAACTTAAGTTTATTTTCACAAATATGTGAGCGAGAGCGGGCCCCATTTAGAGTTGTTGGGCATGCCACGCTTGAACAACACCTCACCGTTAGCGATCGGAAATTTGGCAACAAACCTATAGACATGCCTCTTAATGTATTACTAGGAAAACCGCCTAAAATGCACAGAGACGTTACCAGCACGTCGGCTAAAGGTGACAATTTTGACGCCCAAGATATCGACTTAGCCGATGCCGCTGCGAGATTGCTGGCATTACCTACCATTGCTGACAAAACCTTCCTAATTACCATTGGTGATAGAAGTGTAACGGGCATGGTTTGTCGCGACCAAATGGTTGGGCCGTGGCAAGTGCCAGTGGCAGATGTAGCCGTAACAACCGCATCGTTCGATTCCTATTATGGTGAAGCTATGGCGATTGGCGAGCGTACACCTGTTGCCTTGCTAAATCATGCTGCGGCTGCACGTTTAGCGGTGGCCGAATCGCTTACTAATATCGCTGCGGCTAATATTGGCGAAATCAACCGGATTAAGCTTTCAGCAAATTGGATGGCGCCGGCAAACCACCCCGGTGAAGATGCTGGACTATATGCAGCAGTCAAAGCAATAGGTGAAGAATTATGCCCAGCATTAGGCCTAGCTATTCCCGTTGGCAAAGACTCTATGTCTATGCGTACGGCATGGCTTGATGAAACTGGCGAAGGTGTAAACGAAAAATCGGTTACCTCGCCTTTATCCTTAGTAATTACTGGCTTTGGGGCAGTAAAAGACGTACGTAAAACGTTGACTCCCGAACTTACGGTTAACATTGAATCAAGTTTGTTGCTAATTGATTTAGGTAAAGGCAAAGCGCGTATGGGTGGTTCTTGTTTAGCCCAAGTGTACAATGCAATAGGTCATGAAGTACCTGATGTAGACAGCGCAAGCGACTTACTCAATTTATATAATTTAATTCAAAAGTTAGGCGAAAAAGAACTAATTCAGGCTTACCATGACCGCTGTGACGGAGGCTTATTTACTACTGTTGTTGAAATGGCTTTTGCCGGTAACGCGGGTATTAATATAGACCTCACGGGACTTACGCGGGAAAATGAGAATAGCCATAACAGTAATTTGGCAAAAATATTGTTTAACGAAGAAGTAGGCGTAGTTATTCAGGTTGCCGCTGTCGATTTAGCCGCGGTACAGACTATTATTCATGCATTTTCATTAAGTGATTGTGCGCATGAAATAGGTCATGTGAATATGCAAGATAAAATTAGCTTTAGTCATAATGAAAAAATAGTGTTGGAAAATACCCGCACACATTACAGACTTGCATGGGCAAGCACCACCTTAGCTATGCAATCGCTACGTGATAACCCACAGTGCGCACTTCAAGAGCATGCTGTTAGGGCTGATAATAAAAATCCCGGTTTACATGCCGACTTAACTTTTGATGTTCACCAAGATGTTTCAGCGCCTTTTATTAATAAGGGCGTTAAGCCAAAAATAGCCATTTTACGCGAGCAAGGCGTAAACTCTCATGTTGAAATGGCAGCAGCCTTCAATCGTGCTGGGTTTGATGCTATTGACGTTCATATGAGCGATTTGGTGGCTAAACGTAAACAGCTTCGCGATTATAAAGGTATGGTAGCTTGCGGAGGCTTTTCCTATGGTGATGTTTTGGGTGCAGGTGAAGGCTGGGCAAAGTCAATCCTGTACAACGATTATTTACGCGAGATGTTTGCTGAGTATTTTGCTAATACCAGTACTTTTAGCTTAGGCGTGTGTAATGGTTGTCAAATGTTGTCCAATTTGAAATCGCTTATTCCTGGGGCTGATGATTGGGCGCATTTTGTAGAAAATAAGTCGGCTCGTTTTGAAGCCCGCGCAGCAATGGTTGAAATACAAAAGAGTCCTTCAATACTGTTAAGTGACATGCAAGGCTCGCGTATGCCAATTGCGGTTTCGCACGGTGAGGGCCAAGCTGAGTTTGCATTAGCGCATCAGTTAGCGTCATTAGAGCAGCAAAGCTTAGTATCAATGCGCTTTGTTGACAACTATGGCAAGGTGACCGAGCAGTACCCTGCTAATCCAAATGGATCAGTCAATGGTATCACCGGGCTTACCTCAACTGATGGGCGTGCTACTATTATGATGCCTCATCCTGAGCGAGTATTTAGAGCTGTTACTAACTCTTGGCGTGACCCAAGTTGGGCAGAAGACAGTCCATGGATGCGTATGTTTAGAAATGCCAGAGTGTTTATTAACTAAACATAATAGTTAAACTCAAACCCCAAGGACTTATTGCTCATTTATAAGCACTGCATTATTGGTATAGCGTTTGCACAATAATGCAATACAAGCTAACGTTGATGGTCTATGAAGTTAGAATTCAACATAAATGAATAGTCACATAATTACGTTCATGCCAGTAACGTTTGCTTGTAATAACGCGTCTTTGAGCATCAAGCCTTAATTCTTGCTCAATATGTTTTGTTGATTAACTATTCTCATGTTGCCGGTGATCATATTTTGAAAGCTATTAAATCTACTGGCTTCATCTAAATCTTCAAGACTTGCCTCTAAATTACCTAAAACATAATGCATTACCGCACGGTTGTTATAAGAAATAGCAGAGGCATTGCCTGTGTTAACGGCGGCGTTGCAGTATTGGTTTGCCTGTTCCATATCTTTAATCGCTAAATGGGCGACGCACAGGTTATCAAGAAGCGGTTTACGCAAAGATGCGGTTGACGTTTTAGCCAAACCCGCTTTACTCTTACGGATACCCTGTTCAAATTTTCCTGATTCAATTTCTCGCACACCAATGACTTCAGCCACACTGGTTTTTACCATTAGTCGTAAACCTTCGGATGCATCAGTTGCTGATGCATGGCTTACCGGTATTATCATTAGCATAGCTAATACTGCTGGAGAAAATGATTTGATTGCGGTTTTCATAATTACCTTCCTTTACGCTTTAAAATAGTGGTTTACGACTGACTTATAATGCGTCATGTCTACTGATTCATGTTTACTTGGACGACTTGCCTTGCACCTCATGAGTTTGATTAGTATGGTTGCCTAGTCGGAAAAATTCCTGAGGAATCACAGATAAAAAGCCGATAAAATTGTGATGGAAAACCGATGTTGGTGTTTATATACCCAAATACTAGGGTAATAATTAAGTGAGACCAAATAATTGACTGAACAAGCACTGCCTGAAAACGGTTATTTTCGTTTAGATGACTACTACGTTGATGTGGGCGATCATAGAGTATTTCATGCTGATCAAAATCGTCACCTCGAGCCCAAAGCCATGCATGTGCTTTATCAGCTTGCTTTATGTGCTGGAGAAACCGTTAGTCGACAAGAACTGATGGATAAGGTATGGCATGGACGTGTGGTGATAGATGATTCTTTGACACGAATCATCTCGCAGCTTCGCTTAAGCTTCAACGATAGTAAAACTCGTCAACTAATTCAAACGGTGCCTAAAAAAGGTTATAGGCTATCGGCAGATGTCATTTGGTTGACAAGGCAAGAGTTTATTAAGCTAAGGATAGTAAAAGGCACAAAACCTAGTGCGGTATTGTCCTTGTCTTCTAATAAAGGCAAATTTGCAGCACTTATAATGTCTATCTCTATACTTGTTGTGGTTTTATTAGCGTTAGTACCTGAAATTTTTGAGCGTCAGGCATCTCTTCCCGAAGTGTTGGCTAAAGAAATACCTCTGGATATTGAAAAAAACAGCACAAAGACGGAAACTACCATCGCATTTTTACCATGGCGTAATTTTACTGGCGATGCTGGTAATGACTACCTAGCTGAAATGCTTCCAGAGGAGTTGTCAATTACTTTGTCTAAATTAGGTAAGGTAACGGTGTTGGCACACTATTCTTCTCTTGCTCTTGCCAGAGACGACGGTGCATTAGACTCTTTGCTTGAGCAATTGAACCTTAAGTATTGGGTAGAAGGCAGTATTACTGAGGCGAATGAGCGAATTAGGGTTTTGGTGCGCTTGGTTGAAAAACAGAGTAATAACGTGATTTGGTCACAAGTATTTGAAGAAGATATGCAACAGCTGTTGACATTAAATGCCAAAATTGTGTTTGACATCAACACCCAATTGTTTGGGCAAAACGCACAAGCAAGTTTTGTAGCAGAATCACAAAGCGTCGATATTAATGCTTACCGAGCGTATCTTCAGGGAAATTACTGGTGGATGAATGGGAAAACCAGCGAGTGGTTTTTTCGCGCAGAATTATCATTTTTAAAAGCAACTGAACTGGCCCCTAATTTTGCCGCTGGGTTTGGTAGTTTAGCGTTTATTTACGCTAGGTATAATTATCACGATATCTATATGGAAAAGGCAGTCGCTGTTGCAAAGGCTACAGCGGCTATCGAAAAGGCCCTGCAACTTAACCCTGATGACAATAACGCCTTAATAGCTGGCGCCTTATTGGCTATTGAAGACCTGCGGTTTGAAACAGCCCAGCAATTGCTCAATAAAGTATTAGGCGAAGATGCTTCAAATACCAAAGCACTATATGTCTATTCAGAGCTGGCCTTGGCTATGAACCAGTTTGATGTCGCGCTCACTTATGCTGATAAAGCGCTTGGACTGGATCCCCTATCTCCTTGGATTAATGTAAACAAAGCCATTGTGCACTTTTGGCGTAATGAGTTGGCCGAAGCGCTGGCGTTAGTCGATCATGCCATTGATGTAGATAGTAACTACACATGGGCTTATGTTTGGAAAGCCAAAATACTCAGCCAAAGGGGAGAGGTCGCCGGGGCCATTGAGGCAATGAAAGCTTGTTTACAAATTGATGATGGTTCGCCAGTCAATAGTATTTATTTGGCAATGCTATACAGTAAGGCTGAAATGCCCAAGCAGGCGCAACAATGGTTTGCTCATACCGCATCGCTTTATGGCGATTCTCCCGACGCCAGATTTTGGCAAAGTTATTTAAGCTTTATCAAAGAAAAAGAAGACCTTGATATAACGCGCCAACTAGTCAATCAGGTCACTTTAAAAACGACTCGTTTTTTTAGTATAGTGCCTTTGCAAAAGGCCTTACTGTTATCACAACCTAAGCTAATAGAACAAGCCTTGCCACAATTTTTATCGCGTATTGAGCTCCCGGACCAATCTGGGTTTTGGGTTAACCATCACAATAAATACAGTGCCTATGCTGCCTTAGAATTAATGCAGCAGCTAGATAGTGCTGAATATGGTAAACAACTAGCCACACTAAATGCTCACATCAAGGCATTTGAGCGTAAAGTTATTTTACAACAGTAAGCAGTTATTAAGTAAAGCGCTGCACAACACTGAGGCTTATTTGGTTTTATTGGAAGTTTTATGTCCAATAAAGTGCATATTTGTAACTTAACTAGCCAAATGGGCGCTTGCCTCTGCTTTTTTTCTTATTGAAAACTCATAAGCTGTTGAATTTTATGTATAAAGTGTAAACCTCATAAATGGCATAATTCTTCCATAACCACAGGTGTTAAGTGAAATTCTCTAGGAAAAATATATGATCAATTTATATCACTTTCTTCATTTATTATGGCGTTTAGACATTAGCGTTTGGCAAGTAAATCAAGCAAACAATTTCCATATTACAAACCAAAAGTAAACCTTAATTTATAGTTATTGCTTATATTTCATTGCAAAGGGCGATTAAAAGATTCTAAATATGTGGAAAAAAGTGAGCCAAAGTTCTTCATAGTGTCAGTATGCTATACAAAACGATGTAGACCAAGGTGCATACTTCCTCATAAATCCAATTATATGTAAAACAGCACACTTTGCTCTTTTAGAGGAATATAGGAGAATATGAACATATTAGACTACCTCATTATTTGTGCTTATTTGCTTGGCTTAATAGTTCTTGGGTTTTGCTTTCAAAACCAATCGGGGAAATCAGATTATTTTTTAGGTGCAAGGACAATTGGTTGGAAGCCTTTGTCATTATCTATAATGGCAACCCAGTTATCTGCCGTGAGCTTTATTTCGGCACCCGCTTTTGTTGGTTTGCGCGAAGCAGGAGGTCTAATTTGGCTGTCTTATGAAATCGCCTTACCCATCGCCATGTTACTGTTATTGTACAAAGTACTTCCTTACTTACACAGCACTGGGGTTATCAGTGTATACGACTTTTTGGAACAGCGCTTTGGCTTCTCTACGCGCATATTATTAAGCGTTGTCTTTCAAATTAGTCGCTCGTTTGCTACCGCCATTATGATTTACGCGGTGTCTATTATTTTGCAAGGGGCTATTGGTTTAGCTTTTTGGCAAAGTATTTTATGTATTGGCTTAGTAACCATCATTTACTCATTACAAGGTGGTATGAAGGCAGTTGTGTATGGCGATGCCCTACAAATGCTAGTTATTATATTAGGTGCGCTGGGTTGTTTGGCCTTTGGTTTATACCATATAGGCGGCGTCAGTAACTTTTTGGCGCTTGTTGAGCCAGATAGACTTCAGGCTGTCGATTTTAAATCAACTGGATTTGATGGTGATGGATTCGGTTTTTGGCCTATGTTGTTTGGTGGTATAATTCTGTATGCGTCGTACTATGGATGTGACCAGTCTGAGGCCCAGCGTAGCCTTGCGGCTAAAGACACGCAAGAATTAAAAAAAATGATCATGGCGGCCAGCTTTCTGCGCTTTCCAATTACCTTAATTTATTGTGGTGCAGGATTAGTAATAGGTACTTTAGCTTTAAATACACCCGAGTTTATGAGTCAAATCCCAGCTAACAATCCTGATTGGATGATGCCTATCTTCATTGTTAACTATATGCCAAACGGAGTTATTGGCTTGTTATTAGTCGCTATTCTAGCCGCGGCTATGTCATCGCTTAGTTCAGCTATTAATAGTTTGTCGGCAGTATCGCTGGAAGACTATTGCCGATATACCCAAACAAGCTTTACCGCTAAAGAATATATGCTAAAAGCCCGCTTAGCAGGGATCTTTTGGGGAATAGTTACCTTAACCTTAGCTTTTTTTGCTGGCGATATTGCGCCCACCGTCATAGAAGCAATTAACAAAGTAGGCTCGGTATTCTATGGACCAATTTTAGCGTGTTTTGTACTCGGTTTTGCGACTACAAAAATAGGCGGCCGACATGTAAACTACGGCTTGTTGTTCGGCGTTGGAATAAACATAATATTATGGTTATTTGTGCACAGTGTATTTTGGTTTTGGTATAACCTAATTGGCTTTTTAATGACCATAGCAACTGCATATTTGACTATGCTAGTAAGCCCTACAAAGATAAAGTTGCAGGCATCTCATACGCTTTTCAACACCAACAATCCTCTTAATTGGGTAAACGCATTATTAATGCTAGCCTGGTCGCTTATTATTATTGTTGTTTGCATGCAATTGCCAAGATGGCTTTCATAAAACTGAGGCGATATTATGTTTAAGAAGCATCAATGCCGCTCCTTGACTACTCGTAATATGTTCATCTACAGTTTACTAAGCTAAACACGCTTTTGGTGTATTTCGCGGTTTATTTGTTTTTGATTAGGATGCTTTTTAAGCAGTACATATACGCCGGCTAAACCACCGTGTTGCTTTAATGCGGTGTGATAAGCAATAACCGCTTGTATTTCACTAAGCCACCGGTTTACATAGCTCTTCATAAACCCAGGGAAGGGTTTGGATTGTAATCCCAAACCATGGTCCACAAGTAATGTACGTATTCCTCGCTCATGGCAATCGGTAATGGTATTAAAAAGAGCCAGTCGTGCATCATCAAATTTGACGCCTCGCAGTGATAAGCGCGAATCTATTTGATACTTACCCAAGCGTAGCTTTTTAAATACACCTTCTTGAACGCCATCTTGTTTATACGACAAAAAATCATGGGGATCCAGTGGCGTAACGTTATCCACACTTAGGCCATTATCATCAAGTGCAATTTGCTTTTCTAGCGCTTCACGCTTGAGTCGTTGGCTAAGGGTTTCATTGTATCGGGTCGCCACGGTCACTTTGTTTATTTTGGCAATGGGTATTACGTCTTGCATTTCAGACATGAAAGTGATGTTTTGGTCGTCTTTTGCATTCATCAAGTTTTCCCTTAAAATTACACAAAACAAGAAATAGCTTCCTCAATAGGGATACAAGCTGTGACCTATTTTTTCGCAGGGAGCCAGCATAAGTGGGTAACAGATACAAGCAGATTTGCAAGTCAAGGCTAAGTAAATAGAGCCTTTTTAGCTGTGTCTAATTTACCAAATAACATTCTTTAAGGCTATTTTTATCGTTGTTCTCAGATAAAAAATAAAGCAGAAGTGTTCAATTTTTTTCGAATATTATTTTTAATAAGTAGTTGCTGCGTTGTGTCATGCTTGCTTACAACAGTGACCGACACACACCTGTATATCCATGCACAATTTTTATGCAACGGTGGTATTAAGACTAAAAAGTACTCCGGCGTAAAGTCGACAAGCGTTTATGCTATCGCATGCTTAGCCCCGTTTAATTTAAAAGTCACTACCTCAATTGCGTGTGAATTAAGCTCACCGGAATTTGCAATGCTAAACGACTGAGCAGCTATTCGTCAACAAGTAGTCATGAATAGCCGCAAAAGCAGAGTGTCGATAAATGTGCTGGTTTCATATTGTTATAATAGGCTCATTTGCAGCAGATTAATGTGTTTTCCATAATACTGAAATTTGAAGTAATTAATCAAAGTATGCTCATTAAAGATTTGTTTATGGCAGTTGAAGCCTAGGTTAAGGTTTTATGTTGGTATTAATAATACACCGTTAAATATACTTTAGTATATTTTTACTATATCAACACTAGGAATAGGTGTACTCTTAAAATGGTGGAGTATTTTTACTATAATTGTAATTCAAGTCTCGTTTTTATGTGTATAAGGAACCTCTGTTGTCAAAAAGCGATGCGTTTAATCAATCTTTGTTGGACTTTAAACAGCAGTTAGCTCGAAAGCTAATGGCAGGTTTTACTATTTTTTGTACAGTTGGCCTGCCAATTTCCTTGTCTCGGTGGCCTGAGATTGGTTTTCAATTTGTTTTTATCCATCACATCCTGCTTACCGTAATCGCCTACGGATGTTTGTTTCGGCCAAATAAAACTAACTACAAATTTGATTTTATTATTATTATTTTACTGTTAACTTCAATGATTGTGTCCGGCACGTTTTCCTTCGGTTTACAAGCCGGTACAATAACCTTTGCAGTATTTTGCACCTTCTTGATTGCGCTGACATGGGGTTTTTTAGCTGCGCTCGCCTATGCGGTTTGTTGGTGTGCTTACATAATTACGCTTGGTTATTTATTTTCAAATTTATACCTCGAATATACTATTAGTCCTAATGAATATGGCATAACCATAGGCGCTTGGATACTCGTCGCCCTTGGTTCAAGTTTAATTATTATTTTGATGCTAATTACAGCTAAACAAGGTTACCGACATTTTTGTGGGTTGATAGACGAAATAGAACAACAAAAGACTGAAATAGAGCATTTAGCAAACATTGATATTATGACAGGATTCTTTAATAATAGGTTAGCTATGCCTTTGCTTTCGCAGTCAATTAACTTAGCGCAAAGAGAACATTCTAAGGTGGGTGTTGTGTTTATTGATTTAAACGATTTTAAAAAAATCAATGATAGTTATGGGCATGATGCGGGCGACTTCGTATTAAAAGAAACTGCTAGGCGAATGCGAGCTGTTTTAAGAGATATGGACGTTACATGCCGGATTGGCGGCGACGAGTTTTTGTTTATCATTCCAAAAGTAAATGACGTTGAAGAAATTAAAGTAGTTTTAAAGCGCGTTATCGATACTTGGTCTGAGCCTATCCTTTACAAAAAGATTGCGATTTTTGTAAAAGGTAGTATCGGCGTGGCGATGTTCCCTAAAGATGCAAATTCAGCAGAAGAACTTAGACAAAAAGCTGATGTTGCTATGTATTTTGCCAAAGCCAATGGTATTGCTCTAAACTTTTTTGTTTAAATAGAAATATTATATTAGCCCGATATAGGAAAATGAGACTTAACTTATGTGTGCAGAGTGTAAATAATCTTCTAAATTAATCAGTTCCGAGACCGTCATAATGTCGTTATAGTTACGCATATTTGTCTTAAGTGGTCTAGCGCACGGATAGGCGCCTTTATTTATAATAATATTTAGCTGAAATTATTTTACAGGTTTGCCGTAGCCGCTGCCCACATGATGTGTAGCCCTTTTCCAGTTAATATTGTAGTGAATATAGTCATGAAAAAGTTACATTGTGCAGTGAGTAGTCAACAACATAAGTGAGCAATTAAACGCTACCTAAAAGGAATTTGCCTAGACAACTGATGAAACTCAATAATAATCTGCAAATCTCTTTATCACCTCAATTTGCTATATTATGGTACTCAATAATAGCCGGTTTATTGTCTGTGGGCTTAATGGCATTTGTGGTGCTCAATATTGAGGTACAAGAGCGCGCGCATATTGACCGAGTCACGCAAACCTCGGCCAATGGGATAAAAATGTTACTTGAAGAGGATATTCAAGAGCAAGTTATTTCACTAACAAAGCTTGCAGATTTATACAAAACGCCTTTATTAACTAGGCCAAGTGAAACGTCTAGTGAAAATTGGGACATGATCAGTAAAGATTTTTATGAAACGAAACACGGGTATCAGGCTCTTGTTTGGGTCGATAAATCATTCAATTTAGTCAAAATAATTCCGATTAAGGGTAAGCAAACAACAGTCAGTTTTGATTCGGCAATAAAGGACCCTGAACATTTAGCGGAATTAAGGGCTATGCAAATTACAATGCCCACGACTGCTATTTTGCTGCAATCAAGTCTTAAAAATCAAGGTTTAGGAATTTACGTTCCTGTCATTTCAATAACACAATCAGGCAAAGAGTTAGATAGTTTCATCGGCGGTGTGGTTTTATTTGAGGCATACATCAAAAAAGTAATACCTTCCTATTTACTCACTGAACATCAATTCACGCTATTTATTGATGAGCAAGAAATATATTCTGACCCCCCTAAAAATGCTGTAATGCCATCTGCTTGGATAAGACGAGCATCCTTTACCGTAGGCACACAGACATGGCAAATTGACTTAGCACCAAAAAGTAAGTTTCTATCTCGAACACACTTTCACATGATGAAAATTTTGATTGTGCTAGGTATATTGCTTAGCTTTTTTATTGCGGTAGCCGTTTATACCGGTCTTTTTGCTGCCAACAAAGCACACATTATTATAGATGATCGTAAAAAAACAAAGCAACTTTTACACAACTTGCCTGGAATGGCGTATCAAGCTTTAAATAAAAAAAATTGGCCAATGATTTTGGTAAGTGAAGGCAGCCAGACTCTTACCGGATATACCAAGCTGGAATTTGAGCAATATAAAGTATTGTGGGGCAGTCTCATTCACCCTGACGACTATGAGCGCGTGCGCAAAACCATCAGTAATGCCTCAAAAAAAGGTCATGTTTTTGAACTCGAGTATCGCATAAAAACACTCAGCAACGAGATTAAATTGGTATTAGACAGAGGCGAGACCGTTCGTTCGACCTATAACAACGAGGTCGTAATTGAGGGCTTTATTAGTGATATCACTTCTATTAAACAGGTTGAATCTGATCTTATTGATAGTGACGCATTTTCAGAAACTATTGTCAATTCAGTCGTCGAAGCGGTCATTACTATTGATGAAAAGGGATTTGTTAAAAGCTTCAACAATGCTGCTAACAAAATGTTCGGATACAGCTCAGCTGAAATAAAAGACCAAGCACTGACAACGTTAATGCCAAAGACTTATGCCGACAAACATGACAAGTATTTAACGCAATATTTAAGCACTAATCAGGCCCATATTATTGGTAAGGGCCGTGAACTTGTGGCTAAGCGAAAAGATGGAACAACATTTCCTATTCACTTATCGGTGAGTGAATTTCAAAACAATGAAAAAAGAATGTTTGTTGGACTTATTAGAGATATTACGCAACAACGAGCCAGTCAAAACCAAATAGGTTTGCACACGGAACAACTCGCACATGCCGACCGGCTAAATGCACTTGGTGAGATGGCTGCAGGAATAGCGCATGAAATTAATCAGCCGTTAACGGCTATTTCACTCTACTCGCAAACGGCTAAAAACTACTGTGACAGTGAACAATTTGAAAAGCTGCCGGCAATATTTGAAAAAATGAGTGAGCATGCACGCAGAGCTGGCGCGGTGATTGAAAGTGTGCAAATCATGACAAGACAAGGGGACAGAATCAAAGAGGTAGTAAGCTGCCAGATATTAATTGATGAAGTAATAAAGTTGGCGGAATCGGAAGCCAACTTGCGCGAAATAACTATACACGCGTTTGTGTCAAATAAAGTCACAGATTTGTTTGTTGACCGAGTACAAATACAACAAGTTATCCTCAACCTGCTGCGTAATGGAATGGAAGCAATGCATGCAATAAGATATAAAAAAGGCACAATGATAACGATTAAAGCAATACTAAATACGGCAAGCTGCGTTGAAATTGCAATAGAAGATAGAGGCTGTGGTTTATCTGAAAAGATTATTAAGAAACTGTTTACGCCATTTTTGACGACTAAAAAAAATGGAACCGGTATTGGATTATCAATTTCCAAAAGAATTATAGAAGAACATGGTGGTTACATTTATTTTGCTAACAATAAATCCGCTGGCGCCACTTTCTTTTTTACATTGCCCGTTCATAACTTAAGAGACCAAAATGAAGAACTTAATGCAAACCCGAATAAAACTGCCAATGGCAATTAAACAGACCATTTTTATTATTGATGACAATGAAGGTGTTCGTGATGGATTGACAATGTTATTAGATTCAATTGGGCAAGCGTCTCGAACTTTTAATTCAGGTAGCGCGTTCTTAAAAGCATTTAATGCAAAGATGTCAGGGTGTATTGTATTAGATATTCGCATGCCAAAGATGAGCGGTTTGGAGCTTCAGCGAAAACTTATAGAGATAAAGTGTTTATTGCCTATTATTTTTATTACCGGCCACGGTGATATTCCCATGGCTGTAGAAGCCATGCGATTAGGGGCTATCGATTTCATTCGTAAACCGTTTAATGAACAAGATTTGATTGACAGGATTAATGAAGCACTTACGATTGATGAAAAACAACATGAAAAAACTCTGGATAAGCACGCAGATAAAAATAATCTCAATTCACTCTCAAAAAGAGAATGGCAAGTCTTTGAGAGTGTCACTAATGGAGCTATGAATAAAGTAATTGCGGCCGACCTTGAGATAAGCGAACGCACTGTAGAGGTTCATCGCTCTCACGTTATGGAGAAGTTGGGAGTTAGGACACTTGCGCAGTTAGTGCGAATTAAAATTAAGAATGAAGCCCTAGAATAGCCACCTGAAGCGACAAGGGTGAATGCGCAAACTGACAAAAAATTAAATTCTAGGGCACAAAAGCTCAGCCCACCTGAGCTTTTGTACGATAAACGGTGAAAAGAATATGTGGCTGCGTTGTGCAAAAATATTGTACTCGCTGCCGATAAAGCTAATATCAACGCCTTAACTATTGGTGCATTAATGTTTGTCGGGTTTATAGTAGTTTTGATCCTTGAACAAATTTTACAGTGGCATCATAGTCATCGATTACCAGACAAACGAAAAAAACCAATTACTTACCTCATATTAATAGGAGATGGCTTATTCCATTTGCAGCGGGCAATTTTATCTATACAGGCGCGGCTGACTTAATCCCTAAGATAAATCAGCAAACCAATGCAAATATTAAAGATAGAGTAATAACCTTAGTAGCATTTATCATAGGTGTTTCTTTATTCATTCTGGTAATGCCGCGTTGAACACGTTTGTTATGCAATGGTTCGGTGTATATTGCCATATCGAAAACGTCACTTTTGTAAAGTGACAAACAAAATTAATATACTAGCGGGTATTGTTTACTCCTTTTTATTTTAATTCACCCATTAAATTGGCCTGAATTTTGTGGTGCTAGTCTGTGTTTGTTTCTGATTTCTTCATCTGATCTATTTTTTTTAACTTCTTAATATCAGCATCCAATATTTTTTCCACGTTTTTACGACCTAAAAATGCAATAGGCGCATAAGGATAACGGCGTTTAAAAAAATTCACTGAAATAATTCCTACTTTAGTTTAAGACGATACATAATCGACGATCTTTCGTACAATATATATGCTGTCGACAATCGATATTTACAATAGCTAGGTTTCATTATATTAGGGTTTATTGTTAGCTTAAATAGTTACCTGTATGAGGTTAATGCAAATAAACCTAACACGCTGGTATTTAATCGTCTGCTTAGAACACTAAAAATCGAACTTCGCGTATTAGTTAATACGTTTTATGTTTTCATTTATTAAGTGACTAAGTATTGTTTTTCATCAATACTATGTAAGTTTTTTGCTTGTAAGCTGTGTACTATTTTCAAGCCTAACGGCACTAATATTCAAACAAGTCATAGGAGTAAATGATGTTAAAAAATATCCCTGAATTATTACATGAAGCCGCCGCAAATTTGCGCTGCATCAGTGTCCGCATTGCAGCAAGTGAGTTAAATGAAAATAAGGATTTATTGATTACCTGCGATGTAGATACGATTCAACAGAATTGCCCATGATACCCATATCTATTCTCGACTTAGCGACTATTGCTCAAGGACACAGCATTGCACAGGCCTTAAACATGACCAAAGCTACTGCAATAGCGGCTGAAGGGCAAGGTTATAAGCGTTACTGGCTGGCGGAACATCATGGCATGAGAAGTGTGGCAAGCTCGGCCACGGCGGTTTTGCTGTCTAACATTGGTGCTGCTACTAATACCATTAGAATTGGAAGTGGTGGGGTGATGTTACCCAATCATTCTCCTTTAGTCATTGCCGAGCAGTTTGGCACACTGGCAGAACTTTATGGCAATCGGATTGATCTTGGCTTAGGGCGAGCACCAGGCACCGACATGCAGACTTCGCTTGCGCTTCGTCGCCATAGCCATGCATCAGTAGACCAATATCCAAAGGACATACGTGAGTTACAAAATTATTTAGGTCCCCAAGCTCAAGCGATATTGGCCGTGCCGGGTCAAAATACTCAAATACCCTTGTGGTTACTAGGCTCTAGTTTATATAGTGCACAACTTGCAGCAGAATTTGGACTCCCCTTTTCATTTGCATCACACTTCGCGCCGGATCAATTGATTGATGCGTTAAGCATTTATCGTCAACGTTTCACAGCAAATAGTGAGAACCCAAGCGCATACTCAATGGCAGGTGTCATGGTTGTACTAGCACAAACGGAGGCTGAAGCTAACTACTTATTTACTTCGGTGCAGCTAAAGTTTCAACAAATGCGTAAAGGAGGAAACACGCCATTTCCAAAACCGGTAGATAGTATGGATGGTCGGTGGGAATTGGCAGATAGGCAAATGGTGGAGCATGTTTTGAAATATGCCTTGGTAGGGACAAAAGAGTCTGTTAAACCGGCCTTATTACGTTTTATTGAAACAACAGGGGTTGATGAGTTGATTGTTTCATTCCCAATTCATAACAAAGATGCTCGACTAACAAGCTTAAGGTTATTGGCTGAACTACGAGACAGCATGTAGGTCGTGATAAAAGCGCAGAGTAAATTTTTATGCCACTGATGCTATATTTAATCAAAAATAAAGGGCTCTTTTTTGGCTTTAATTCTAATCCAGTTCAGGGTAGACCTGACCGACTGGCGTGAAAGGAGATTTTTCTCCATCTTTTGTTTACCAGGAAAGGGGAGCAAGCTAAGGCCAATTAGTATTGTAATTAAGCCTTGACCGGGTAAAACTAACATTAAAATTCCAAACACCAGTAAGCACACACCAAGAATGATTTTTGCAACATTAAGCACGTAGTTTTTTATGCCGCTGTTCATTGTACTTAGGCGATGCTTTTGATTCGCGTCATCGCATGGGTCTTTTTGACTAAGAGCGTTTTTACGAACAAAGAATCGTTTATCCATTTGTGTAATGATATAGCTAATCATAATAAAATAGATGATGGAGGCCGTTGTCGTTAACAAAATTGTGAAGAATATAAAATTATCGCCAAAATTTTCCAGTATATACGTAGCAATTTTGCTGTAGAATTCTTGTAGCACTTTTGTTTTCCGTTATTGATTTAGCAACGCATTATTTGAGTTGGGTTATATGCACGTATTTGAAGAATTGTTTGTTTGGACTTCGATTTATTGGGTAACGATAACAGTTATTTTACATATTAGCTTTTCTCTTGTGACATCGTTACACGTTCTGCTATTTAAAGAAAACGAACGAACATCTCTGGCGTGGATTGGTCTTGTTGTTCTTTCCCCTGTTTTTGGAGGCATGTTCTACTGGCTGTTTGGGATCAATCGTATAAAGAGATTAGCGCAAAAAGAGCATCCACAAACGCTGAAAGAAGATTTTCACCACCAAGATCTAGGCATTAAATTTCACCAGCTACCACAACACTGGCATTGTGCAATTATTTCCGGATATGCAATTCATCCGGTTAATCACGTTGCAGGTAACAAAGTTGAGCCTCTCATTAATGGGGATACAGCCTATCCTGAGATGATCCAATCTATAAATTGTGCTAAGCGTTATATTGTTTTGTCGAGTTATATTTTCGACTACGATTCACTTGGACGCCAATTTGTTACCGCTTTGGCGCAAGCGCATAAGCGGGGTGTCATCGTAAAAGTATTACTCGACGGAATTGGTATTCGATATAGCTGGCATAAATCTGACCGGGCTTTAAAAAAACTTGGCGTTAACACTGCCCGTTTTTTACCGGCAATATCACTTACGAGTATTCGTTTTATTAACCTAAGAAATCATAGGAAAACGCTCTGCGTAGACGGTGAAGTTGCTTATATTGGTGGAATGAACATAAGTAAGAATAATGTCGTTAAATCTGCATCGCACCCTATTGACGATGTGCAGTTTAAAGTAACCGGTCCGGTTATTGACCATATTAGTAAGGTATTTACAGAGGATTGGTTTTTCGCTACCGGGACCTTAATTGAATTTCCGAGTTATAAACCAGACACACTGGCGCAAAAAAACGATAAATCTGTCGTTGCGCGAGTTGTTCAAGATGGACCAGATGAACATTATAACCGAGTACGGTGGACATTAATAAACGCACTGGTTTGCGCACAAAAAAGCGTGAAGATCATGACACCTTATTTTATCCCAGACCAAACATTAATGACGTCTTTGCATGCAGCAGCGCTGCGTGGGGTGTTAATCGAAATTATTGTGCCCCAGCGCAGTAATATTCCTTTTATCGACTGGGTGATGGAAGCAAATTTCTCAAGAATAATTCAACATGGTATAAGAATTTATAAAAACAAAAGGCCTTTTGATCACAGTAAAATTGTCATTATTGATGATATATGGTCATTCATAGGATCGAGTAACTGGGATGCCAGAAGCTTAGAATTTAATTTCGAAATAAACTTAGAGTGCTTTGATGCCAATCTCAATGAGCAACTAACAGAAATGTTTATCTCAAAAAAACAAAATGCTGTTCCCGTTATTGAAAGTGACGTTAGTGGATTGCCCACCTACAAAAAAATTCGCAACAACTTGTTTCGTTTATTTTCGCCTTACCTGTAATGTTATTTTTAAACAACTATATATTGCTGCAATAGTTTTGAATAAAGGCCAATATTGTCCATGATTAAAAGTCGTTATCGCAAAGTGGAGTCGCTAAAAGTTATGGGCAATGCTTCGAAACAAGCGATGGGCCCGAGCATCAATATATTGCTTTGGAATGTTTTTAAATGTAGGAAAAAAGGGTGGCAAGAAGATTTTATAACACTTATGCGCGATAAAGATTTAATTTTATTGCAAGAAGCTATCTTAAACTCACCATTCGACCTGTATTTTAGTGAATCCTTTCAGCATCAGTGGATTATGGCGCGCAGTTTTAAACACGTACATACCAATATTGTTACGGGTGTAAAAACCGGCTCGACTGTCGCGGCCAATAAACATCATTTTTCAGCATCAGCTCACAGCGAACCAATTACAGCAACAAAAAAGATGCTGCTGGCAACACAGTATCCATTAAATATCTCAAAACAGTCATTGCTCGTTGTTAATTCACACATTATTAACTTTGTTTCTTTTGACAAATACAAAGCGCACCTAGCGCAAGTTTTCCAAACGCTTAAACATCACAATGGCCCTGTGTTATTGGCGGGCGATTTTAATACATGGAATGGAAAAAGATTGAAATACTTTAATGCACTTGCCATATCGTTCTCCCTAGAAGAGGTGAAAATGAAACGTCAGCCAAGGTTGAAGCATTTGTTACAGCACCTTGATCATGTTTATTGCCGCGGATTAGAGATAGTCGATGCACACGTACACACAGACATTTACTCTTCTGATCACTATCCAATTAGCTTGGCGTTACGTATATCAAGCCCAACTACAATAAGATAATACCTTAACTTACCTGTCACAACTGCGCTCAAAGATGATATTTCAAATAGTTAGTTTGCGAACTGTGTGAGCCATCCGCGCGCGATTTCATCATCTCTGAATATGGTCCAGTGTGCGCTGACGAACAGACACTTTATGCATCTTCAACGTAGTATGAGCGGTATAAAATGGATGGCATACCTATACATTTGGATCTTATATTACAAGCCCCAAACATGGAAACTGGCATGACATTATATATTATGGGGGTCTAGAGCCTCCATAAAGGAGAAACAAAGTGAAGGCCCTAGCATCAGCATCACCTGTTAATCTATTTGAAGCATCATGCGTTAAAATTGCGCTGGTCGCCGAAGGTGGCGGTCAACGGGGGGTATTCACCGCAGGCGTATTAGATGCGTGGTTAGAAAATAATTTTGATCCATTCGATTTATTTATAGGCACGTCTGCTGGCTCACAAAACCTCACCAGCTTTTTATCTCGTCAAAAAGGCTATGCCAAACGATTAATCGGCGGATTATCGCGCCGTAAACGGTTTTACAAACTAGGCCGCGCATTAGTGGGGGGTAATGTTGTTGATTTGGATTGGTACTTTGATAAAACTATTAAAGGTAGTTTTGCATTAGATTTTACGGCTGCAAAGAAATCATTGGGGCAACGAGATTTATTGATCACCGTAACGAATTCACGCAATAGGCAAGCTTATTTTTTGTGCCCTAATGGCGATGATAATCACTGGCGTCGATTACTTAAAGCCTCAAGTGCATTACCTTTTTTATATAAAAAAGGGGTTAAATTAACGCCCCGACCAAGTGTCAATTCACCTAATCAGGCACCAGCAAGTGGTGATTGTATTACAGCTGACTTTTACCTTGACGGCGGACTGGCTGCGCCGCTTCCCGTGCGCGAAGCCTATCGCCGGGGCGCTAGAAAAATAGTCGTTATTCGCACTGTTAATGCCAACTCCACGGCTCAGTCTGCTTGGGTTCATAAACTTAAGTCATGGATAAGTGGATCTGAGTATTGCCCAAAAACCCTTGATTACTTGGTGCAGCATGAGCAAGCTTATCAGCAAGAACTCGACTTTATAGCTAACCCACCCAAAGATGCCGAGATCATTCAAATTTTTGCAAAAGACAATCTTCAAAGTAAACTCTTAGGCAGTACTGATACGGATTTACTACATGATTACCGTGCTGGTATTACCGCAGGGAATGCTTTTTTGAAAGCTGGATAATTTACTTAATATTTCGAATCGCAGGTTGGTACATAGATACATTGTTATGGTAATTTCTTATATTCCACTTACTACATCATCTAGCGCATTGGCTAACGTAGAGTAAATAACGAACTCAACGTTATCTGGTCTAAAACCCGATTTAGCGAGGTTTTAGGTGGCTGGAATTGAAATTCGGCAAGCAGTAAACCTGATAGTCCATATTGATGAAAAATGGGGTATAATATAACCACAAAGCTGCCGTGGGAACTGATACGCTATTAACGTGAGCCGCCGGTAAGTGGGATTATAAAACCGGTAATAATAGCTTTATATAATCCGTATTGAGGCGCTACGCCAATGGCAATCGCGAGCGCCATTGCAAGTGGAATGACGATTATGCCGACGCTTAAGCCGGCAAGTAAATCTTTCAACAAAAGCAGCGGCGTTGTATGGAGCGTCTTTTAAGGACTATTTGAATGCATAAGCAATTTGAAAAAATATATATGTTTTGGAGACATCATCAAAAAGTAAGTTCGTAAAGCCGTATTGCATAGATGTATATTGAGGTTACGATCAGATCATTTCCTAACTATTGCTGTGTGCGAATATTTTTAAGTAGGTTTATAATAGTGAGGTTACTATTCAGTTTGGCCAAGTCAATGAGATAACTTTTTTCAATGTCTAGCATCGTTTGGTTTCCCACTAACTCCTTAACCAAAGGCTCTTCACTATTTGCAATAGCGGTTTTTAAGGCGGCAAAGTTGGCAATGCCTTGTTCATTATTATTAGTCTTTTTAGGTCCCATTAGTTGCGCTCCATTAGTTTTATTCAGTGGCTTGGGTGAGGCTTGGCAACCGTAAAGCTTCTGTATTACCGAGTATTCGTAAAATAGCTTAGCGCTTTGCTAGCAACTGCGCTATTAGATATTCCTCGTATTCAAATGTGGATAACCCGTAATAGTGAGTAATATGCTCGGCTAACTCACCAACGCTTACAAATGTATAGTTATTGGCCATTTAGCAATATTATTTAACCCTTATTGGCATGACTTTTACTAACATTATCATAAATACTAATTTTGAGTTTTTGATGGTTTATGCACCATTAGAATACCTATGAGGGTTAATAAACTAATAGTTTACGCCAAAATTGAACGAGTAGTCTACTTCTCGTTTAATTTATAACCTGCCACAAAAAGCAGCTCAAAGGTATAGTTAAGCGTTGGTTGCCGACATATTCGTTTGAAGTTTAATCGATAACAAACAAGTCCATAAAGCGGTTTACTGGCGTGGTTTCTAAGGTAGTTTGGTTTTTACAAAGAGTGAAAATTCTTTTACATTGCTGCTTTGGAAAACGCGATGCTAAGTTAGACTTGAATTTTTGTTCCAATAGTCCGATTCCTTCTGCACGGCGACGGCGATGACCCACTGGGTACTCTACAATTACTTCTTGAGTAGAGCTACCATCTTTAAACAAAATCTTAATAGCATTGGCGATAGAGCGTTTATCCGCGTTTAAGTACTGTGCAGTAAAGCGTTTATCTTCTACAATTTCCATTTTGTCGCGCAGTTCATCAATAATGGGATGTGCGTTGTGAAAATCGTCTTCATAATGCTCGGCGGATAAACTCCCAAACGCTAGTGGAACAGCAACCATGTACTGTAAGCAATGGTCGCGGTCGGCAGGGTTGGCAAGCGGGCCCGTTTTTGAAATAATACGAACAGCCGATTCGTGGGTGCGGATCACGATTTTCTCAATATCTTCTAAACGAGCTTTTATCTTAGGATGTAAAATAACCGAAGCTTCTGCTGCAGTTTGCGCATGAAACTCTGCAGGAAAGGAAATCTTAAACAAGATGTTTTCCATCACATAACAACCATAGTCTTGGGAAAACGAAAACTGGCGTTTAGCCACTGGTTTGAGGGCTTGGTCTTCGTTCGTTTTAGAGAACGAAACATCATAAAAACCCCATTTGTGAGCCGTTAACACACTTGGTATACCCATTTCGCCACGCATTGACATGTCGGCTAAACGAACCGCCCGTGAGGTAGCATCGCCTGCCGCCCAAGATTTACGAGATCCTGCGTTTGGTGCGTGACGATACGTGCGTAAAGCCGAGCTATCTGCCCAAGCTTGAGATATTGCCGCCATAATTTGCTCTTTGTTGCCGCCCATCATTTTCGTGACAACTGCCGCTGAGGCAACTCGTACTAATAGAACGTGGCATAACCCAACGCGATTAAACGAGTTTTCTAGTGCAATAACACCTTGAATTTCATGTGCCATAATCATCGCTTCAAGTACCTGTCGCATAACTAGAGGCTGCTCGCCGTTAGATAGCCTA
>JBLHMY010000013.1:0-23490 GCA_047621065.1 Glaciecola sp.
ATTTATTCAGTAAATTTACCATCATTATTATTGATTGAGCTTTTTGCTACATAATAAAAAAGACGTCTTTTGACGTCTTTTTTATTATGTAGCAAACTACTTTGTTTATACTACGTGTTGGTGTTGGCCTTAAAGTATAACTGGCTCAAAGGATTGACTAGTTTTGCCCAGCCAGATGTAAAATGTAAGGGTTTATCCAGTATAGTAAATACCAAACACCCTTCTGTAGAAACTGGCGTGTGTGTATGCTCATGGTTGAGCGCTATAAAATCGCCGCTGTGATAGTGCTTTATACCGTCTGCAAACTTGCCATTTATAACCAACGTAAGTTCATTGCCTTTGTGAGTATGCTCTGGGACGCTAGCGCCCTTTTCCATATAAACAAATTGTGCCAAAGAACCTCCACCAATATCTACGGGAGCTTGCCAAAGCTTACCTATCATGTACGACCACTCCCCTACTCTATCCGCAAATCGAGCAAGCGTGGCGGGTAGCATAAACACTTTACCTTCAAATTCTATGGAACTATTTTTTTCATATGTCAATGAAGCATCTAGTAATGTGCTGTCGTGGGTTATTAACTCAAACATACTCACGTACTCACGTTGTATACTAGCAGATACGAGCTCGCCACCAAAAACATCAGAGGCGGTTGAATCAGTTATTATCCGAGTTTTCTCGCGGCAGGACTTGCACATATCACAGTGCGCTGACACCAAAAGAGCTTCTGTAGAGGGTAATGCACCCTCCACAAAATTTGTCAATGTTATGTTGTAAGGATGAAGGTTAATCATGTTCCTTTAACATGTCCTTTAAACGCTGGAGTGCTAGGCGTGTTCTGGACTTTACCGTTCCTAACGGAATTTCTAACTCGTCTGCCACTTCTTGTTGCGACTTTCCATCTATATATATGGCTTCTATTACGCGCTGTTGTTTAGCAGGTAATTCATTGAAATATTGACCTACCTGTTCCAAAGTAATTTGCTCGTCTAGAGGTGCAATTTTCGTATCTGCAGTTTGCTCGCACAATACTGGCCACAAGTCATCTGAACAAACATCTTCTTTTCTATTTTGCAGTTTACGCAACATGTCAAAACGAATGTTTCTAGCTATAGTAAAAATCCAAGTAGAAGGCGACCCTTTTGCAGAGTTAAATAAATGTGCTTTTTGCCATACGTTAGACATTGTGTCTTGAACGAGTTCCATGGCTATTGCTTCGTTGCCCATTTGCTTCAGTGCATAGGACCGAAGACGAGGAGCAAAATAACTGAATATCTTAGAAAAAGAAACTTTGCAGCGCTGTTTAGCGACGGTGTCTAAGTAACCTGACATTTCCACAGAACAGTCTTTTGGCTGGCGTGTTTCATTGCGTTGCTGGTTTACTGGAATTCCAATTAACATATCATGTCTGCCTTTTCGTCCGCTCTTGTTATGATGCCTTAATTATAGACACTCAAAACTATTTAACCAGTTAAATAAAGTTAATGTACTGTAAGGTTTTTACGAGCAATTGGTGATCGAATAATATTTTTACCGAGCTAATATCAACAACTATTCTATTAGTTGAAATAAATAATTGAGTACTTTTGAACAATCTTTTTGAGCTAAAAAATGCTGCTTTTGCTCAGCACCCACAGGGAGTAACTCAATCCAGCGATTAATAACCCAGGTTGGATTGTCAAAAGAAGTTTTCGAATAAAGTGAACTTACATCTGGGTAGCGTTCAAAAATTTCTTGCAGACGAATATCTATTGGATTTAGCTCTTCTATTGCCAAATCACAGGTCCACCGCACGTTTGGCTCGCATACACCAATGCGTAGCTCATCGTGTTCGGTTACAACATCGCCAATGGTAACGCATTCTATGCCTTCTACGGTAACACCTAACAGTCCATCAGCAAGGACGTCAAAGTCGATAACCTTGCACAGTGTCCCTATCGGATGTATGTGGCTATTAATTCGGTCATCGCCATTACTATTTACCATGCATATGACAAACCCGGTATTATCAGCGCAAGACTGTTTTATGAGGCGTATGTAGCGTGGTTCGAATATACGTAAAGCCATTCTGCCTTCGGGCAAAATATGTGAAGATAATGGGAAAAGTGGAAATTTCATTTTTATTAACTACGCTTAAAGGTTCGGACTTCGTTTAATTTGGCACTTAATATTTATTACTAATACCGGCAATAAAAAGATTACATGTTAATATAATTAACAAAAAGTAATTTACCGACAATTAAAAAAAGTTAATTAACTGATCTCATTAAATATAGGGGCGTAAATCTTAACATATCATTACGAAACGCGCGTATTTAATTCAAATGAAAGTGTTAGCGAAGTTCTCATCTTTTTACACCGACTTGGCCAGTATGAAAATAGACGACTTATCTTTGATATATAGTTTAGATGTTTTGTTTATAGACCCCATCTCGGAGCACAGAGGCTTAGCTGCGATTGAGATATATTTTGCAAAGCTATTAGAAAACATAAAAGATTGTCATTTTGTTATTCACAGTCAGCAAACATGCGATAATGGTCAATGTATTGTAAATTGGACAATGAAATTCAAAACCGCAAAAATGAAACAAGGCAAGCCCATTACCGTTGACGGTATCACCATGTTAAAGCTAGAAAACGATAAAATAACGTTCCAAAGAGATTACTATGACTTGGGTCAAATGGTGTACGAAAACATTCCTTTATTAGGAATAATAATTAAAAAAATAAGAAGGAGTATGGCGTAATGGCGACGATATTAATAACCGGCGCAACCTCTGGCCTAGGCGAGGCATTAGCAAGAGAAGCGGCTTTAAACGGACATAGTGTCATTGCCTGTGGTCGTAACAAAAGTAAACTAAGCGAGTTATCAAGCCTCGACAACGTTACGGTTCTTCAATTTGACGCAAGCGATGAAATTTCAACCAACAGCGCGCTCGCCAGCGTCAAGTGTGACATTGCTGTTCTTAATGCCGGTACTTGCGAGTATGTTGACGTAAATAATATTGAACCTGATATGTTCAGACGTGTTTTTGACATCAATGTGTTTGGTGCAATAAATGTGGCAAGCGCGCTAATCCCAAACTTAGAAAAAGGCAATAAACTGGTGTTTGTGGACAGCATGGCAAGGCTTCTACCTTTTACCCGTAGCCAGGCGTATGGCGCAAGTAAAGCCGCCCTGCACTATGCCTGCAAAAGCTTTGAAGTAGATCTTAAAGATAAGGGTATTGCAGTTCAAAGTATGTCGCCGGGTTTTGTTAAAACGCCGCTCACTGAAAAAAATGATTTCCCAATGCCTATGGCAATTACTTCCGACCAAGCAGCGCAGTATATGCTAAAAGGTATCCAAAGCGATAAATCAAGTGTTTATTTCCCGCGCCGTTTTGGTGTTATTATGCGATTTTTAAACATACTTCCTGAGGCTTTGCAGCGCAAGATATGCAGTAGTATGCGTAGCTCATTAAAACCTACCTCTGCCACCGATAATAAATCGAGCAAACAGGCTAGGTCATGACGAAACGAGTTGCCATTATTGGTACCGGTATAGCGGGCATGACCAGTGCATACCTTATAAACCAAAAAGCGGATATCACCGTTTACGAAGCAAAGCACTACATTGGTGGCCATACGGCTACCAAAGACGTAGAGGTTGCTGGCCGTAAATACAGTATAGATACTGGTTTTATTGTATACAATGAGTGGACTTATCCAAATTTTATAAAACTCATGAAAACCTTAGGCGTAGCAAGCCAGGCAACAGAAATGAGTTTTAGTGTAAAAAACAAAGACAGCGGACTTGAATATAACGGCAATACTATTAACAGTTTATTCGCGCAGCGTCGTAACATTTTCTCACCTAGTTTTATCAGGCTTGTCTTGGACATTGTTAAATTCAATAAGGTTTGTAAAGCGCATATCGAAGCTAAAAAAGATACTGACAACATAAGCCTCATTGCGTTTATTGAGCAACATAACTTAAGCAAAGGTTTTACCGACAACTATATATTGCCTATGTGTGCGGCTATTTGGTCGACAAGCTTAGAGGCCTCAGCAAGCTTTCCATTATCGTTCTTTTTGAATTTTTTCAATAACCATGGTTTGTTAAATATTACCAACAGACCACAATGGTATACACTTATAGGTGGCTCAAACCAATATGTTGAGCCGCTGACCCAAAGCTACAAAGATAAGATTGCTTTAAATAGCCCCGTACAACTAGTGCGTAAGACTGCTCAAGGGTATGAGGTTACCAGCAACGATAAAACTTTAACATTCGACCAAGTAGTGTTTGCATGCCATAGCGATCAAGCGCTAAAAATGCTCGACTTATCCAGTTTCGAACAACAGCATAGTCAAAACTTATCCAACATTCTTGGCGCAATACCATACAGTGATAACGATGTGGTAATGCATACGGATATTTCGCAACTACCAAAGCGGCCATTGGCTTGGGCAAGCTGGAACTATTTAATAAGGGGCACTGAAAACGAGACTCAATCACCCGCTAGTGTTACTTATAATATGAATATTTTGCAGTGCATTGAAAGTGATACCACCTTTTGTGTAACCTTAAACAACACCCACGAAATTGATCCCGATAAAATACTTGGGCGTTATAATTATGCGCATCCTCAATTTAGCCCTAAAATGGTGGCTGCACAGCAAAACCGTGAAGTAATATGTGGCCAACAAGGGCTACATTTTTGCGGGGCGTATTGGTACAACGGGTTTCATGAAGATGGCGTGAGAAGCGCGCTTGATGTTGCAAAACGTTTTGGCTGCACTTTATGACTGTCAACACGCCTACCACAATGGAAAGTGGAATTTACACAGGCAATGTGTTTCACAAACGTTCTGTACCCAAAGTGCATAAGTTTAATTATCGTATTTACTTGTTTTGGTTGAAGCTCAAAGAAGTTGAGACTCTGGAAAACAATGTGTCTGGCTTTAGTGTAAATAAAACAGGCTTGTCTGTAGTTAACTTCAAACGCGAAGATTACTTAGGCGATCCTAGCATTAATTTAGAAACTGCCGTACTTGAAAAAATGAACGCGTTAAGCGAATTTCCTATTTCAGGTAATGTTTATATGCTAGGACAAGTAAGAACATTTGGCTTATATTTTAGCCCTGTTAATTTCTTTTATTTACGCAATAACATTGGAGAATACACTCACATGCTAGCCGAAGTGAGTAATACACCGTGGAATAAGCGCCACCATTATTTAGTGGACCTTAAGATACAAAACGATTGCGCCAAAGCATTTCACGTTTCGCCATTTAATCCTATGGATATGCAATATAAGTGGCAGGTACAACAGCCATCAGACAATCTGAGGCTACATTTAAGTTGTTATAAACACATTAAGCACTTTGAAGCAGCAATAGACATGCACAAAAAACCGCTCACATCCGCTACGCTTCGAGCGTCAATTTTTTCCATCCCCAGTATGACAATTAAAACCGTCGTGGGGATCTATTGGCAAGCCGTAAAGCTTTTTTTAAAACGCGTACCCATATATACGCCCTTTTAATGTACAGGAATATGTAAATGTCACAAGCTGAACAAACTATGCAAAACACTATCTCACCGAGCGTTTGGGAGAAAACGTGCAGGTCTATTTTTTTAGGTGTTTTAAAGCGTTTACCTTATGGATATATGACAATGAGCGAAAACGGCCAAGTAATTGGACAATTTGGCCAAAAAGAGCACGATTTGCATGCCCAAGTAAATATTTTGGATGCTAGTGCCTACCCCAAGCTTTTATTTGGCGGCAGTATTGCATCGGGAGAAACATTTTCGGATAATCTGTGGGATAGTCCTAACCTAACCAACGTAATTCGTATTTTTGCACGTAACTTACCGATGCTAGATGAATGGGAAAAACGCTTTAAATGGATTACTATGCCCGCGCTTAAAATAAGTCATTTCGCCAATCGCAATTCTGCTGAACAGGCAAAAAGGAACATATCTGCGCATTACGATTTAGGTAACAAACTGTATAGTAAGTTTCTAGACCGCTCTATGATGTACTCTGCCGCAATTTATCCCGATTCAAACGCAAGCTTAGCTCAAGCGCAGCAGCATAAGCTGCATACCATTTGTGAAAAGCTTCAGCTCAAACAAACAGACCACTTAGTTGAAATAGGCACAGGTTGGGGAGGTTTAGCTATTCATGCGGCCAAGCACTACGGCTGCAAGGTTACCACCACTACTATATCAGAAGAACAACACTCTTATGCCCAACAGTGGATAGACAAAGAAGGTTTAGGCGACAAAATAACCTTATTAAAAAAGGATTATCGCCTACTAGATGGTGAGTACGACAAGCTCGTATCAATAGAAATGATTGAAGCTGTAGGAAAACGCTATTTAACCACTTTCTTTAATAAATGTTCTTCGCTGCTCAAGCCCGACGGCTTAATGTTGTTACAATCAATCACCATAGATGACCGACGACATGCCAGTTATTCTAACAGCGTAGACTTTATTCAAAAATATATTTTCCCGGGTGGATATTTACCTTCACAGATGATTATTAACAAACATTTGAAGAATGATACTGATTTATCGATAGCCGATATTCAAGACATTGGCTTGGACTATGCACAAACGCTACAAGATTGGTTTGTTGCTTTTATGATGCAAAAACAGGCGCTAGCAGAAGATGGATACGATGACCGTTTTATGAGAATGTGGCAGTATTATTTGAATTATTGTGAAGGCGGTTTTTTAGAACGCGCCATTAGCACACTGCAGTTGGTAATGCGCAAACCACAGCACAGAACAACCCTTAGTAGAGGCTAGCCTCTAGTTTTTTTACTGATTAATTGGGCTCAATTATTGAGAGCGGATCTGAGAACTTGGGCTCGCCTTGTATGATTGCGATTTCTACTCGTCGATTTTGAGCCCTTGAGCGCTCAGTATCTTCTTCGCTAATAGGCTGTGTAGCAGCTCTGCCAACTACCCGCATACGCCTTTCGTCAAAACCTCGAGCCTTTCTGAGTTCTTCTGCAACGGCTACAGCACGCTGCGCAGATAAATCCCAGTTGGAACGATACAACTCATTTGACACCTGAACATTGTCACTATGGCCGGTAATTTCTACTTTCCCAGGTATATCATTTAACAATACCCCTAGTTTACGTACAACCGGAACAAATTGCGGCTGAAGAAATGCCGAACCTGCTGAAAACGATCCATTCTCTCGTATTCTAATAACAATTTGTTGGCCTAAGTTTTCAACGTCCACCGCACCGTCTTTAATTTCTTTTTGTAACAAATCTTCTACTTTCTTTGTGCTTTTTTCTATTTGCTCTTTGTTTGCTGCTGAAGCCGCAGCCGCGGCCGCAGTTTGCTTTGCGGTTTGTGGTGACTGACCGCCTCTAAATGTTCCCTTTTGTTTTTGCCTTCCGCCCGCTGAGTCTTCTTCACCGTCTTGAAAATTAAGCATAGGTTTAGTAATCTCTTGAGTGACTTGTTGTACGGTTTCAATAGGTGTTGGATCGGGTTTGCCTGGCCTGAACTCTAGGGCCACAATACTAGTGCCTTTGGGAATATCTTTTAGCTCAATTTTGTTTTGTACACCAAACGCAAACTTCATTGAGCCTGCGATTTGCTTGAATTTTTTTACATCCATTTCAGAAAATGATAGCAACAATACAAAAAAGCACATTAACAAAGACATTAAGTCGGCGAAGGTCGCCAGCCATGCAGGCAGCCCTTCAGGAGGACATTTAGGGCACTCGTCTTCCATTACTCAGCTTCCTCTTTATTACCGCCGCGTTTTCCTTCTGGTAAATATCCTTTTAACACACCTTCAATAACCCGTGGATTTTGACCATCGGCAATCCCTAAAATGCCGTCTAGTATTAAACTTTGATTGAGCTTTTCTTCACCGCATCTTACCTGCAGTTTAAACGCGATAGGTAAACAGAATAAGTTAGCTAACATAGCACCGTACATAGTGGTAAGTAGTGCTACCGCCATAGCAGGACCAATAGACTTTGGATCGTCCATATTTGAAAGCATAGCAACCAAACCAATTAGAGTACCTATCATTCCCATTGCCGGTGCGACATCGCCAAGTGATTTGAAAATAACAGATCCGGCGTCATGGCGTTCTGTGGTGTTGCGAATGTCTTTGCCCATGGTGTCGCGCACAACGTCAACATCATGGCCATCGACCAACATATCTACACCTTTTTGCATAAAGCTGTTTTCAATTTCAGCTTCTTCTAGCGCTAAAAAGCCTCCCTTACGGGCGGCGTCAGCCATTTCCACTATTTTTTCAATTAGCGCTTCAGGGCGTTGAATTTTAAACGCAAACGCTTTGCCAGCCACTTTGCCAGCCCCCAAAAATTGAGACAAAGGATATTGCATGACAACAACGAATATAGATCCGCCAAATACAATTAGTACTGCAGGCACGTTGAAGAAGATACCTAAATCACCGCCCACAGCCATAGCCATAACCACAAAACCTATGGCGCCAATAAAACCGATGATGGTTGCTAAATCCACAATTAACTCCTGCTAAGATGTTTCGTTTGCCTAAATTTAATAAAACATTGGTTTGAGTACTGGCATGTATGTCGCACGCACACTACCAACCAACTTTTTTCTATACTTTTTCTCCTGTGTACTGGTTAACGGCAATTTATTTACATTCTTTATGGGAAATTACCTGTTTTATTCACCTAATAATTGAATTTGCAGGCCCTGTCGGTTAAGGTTCGTAACAGAAAATTTGAGAGTTGAGCTAAATGAAAATAGAAGATTTATCGTTTGAACAGGCAATGGCGGAGTTAGACACCATTGTGCTTGAAATGGAACGAGGCGAAATACCCTTAGAAGCCTCTTTAAAGCAGTTTGAACGCGGCGTTACACTCGCCCGCCACACACAAAAACTATTGCAAGATGCAGAACAAAAAGTAAAGATTTTGACCAGCGCTCAAGGTAATAATGGTACTGATACATTGACCGAATTTACTGAATAAGATTATTCAGCCTTATATTATGCCGACTCCAGCCTCTTTGCAAAAGACCCTAGCTCGTACTACTCAGCTTATGACTGACTATTTTACGCTTTTCGTAAAACAACAGGCAATAGTTGATGAGTCACTGCGAATGGCGATTGAGTATGCGTTGTTAAGCGGCGGAAAACGCATGCGCCCGCTGCTAGTAAATCTGGTTGGCGAAATGCTTGGTATAAATAAGCAAGATCTTATACCCGTAGGCTTGGCTGTTGAATGCATTCATGCTTATTCGCTGGTGCACGATGACCTTCCGGCCATGGACGACGACGAACTGCGTCGCGGTAATCCTACATGCCATGTAAAATTTGGCGAAGCAACGGCCATACTCGCCGGTGATGCGCTGCAAAGCATGGCATTTCAAATATTGGCAAGTGCAAAACTCAGTCCACATGCAACATTGAAACAGCACACACTAATACAGGTACTTAGCTATGCGGCCGGTCCTGCCGGTATGGTTGGCGGGCAAAGTATAGACTTAAGCGCCACAAACACATCGATTTCACTGGCGCAGTTAACGCAATTACATGCTTTAAAAACGGGAGCTCTTCTAAAGGTCTGTGTTCTTTTACCTTGTTTACTAAGTATAGATATAACAAAAGAAGAAGAAGCGACCTTGTTAAGTTTTGCTGAGCATATTGGCTTAGCGTTTCAAATTCAAGATGATATTTTGGACGTCACCGCCGACACACAAACGTTAGGTAAACCGCAAGGTTCAGATCAAGCAGCAAACAAGTCTACCTTTGTATCGCTGCTTGGTTTAAAAAAGGCAAAACAAGAACTAAATAAACAGCACGATTTAGCGATACAAGCATTACACTCATTGGCGTATAATACCGAAAAATTAGAAGCTTTTACCGATTTTATGGTTACCCGAACATTTTAAACGTAAGTAAAAACAACAGCAGAAGAATACGAAATACATGAGCCTTGATCTTAATCATTATCCACATTTATCGCAGGTGAATATACCGAGCGAGCTAAGGCAGCAACCTAAAGCAAAGCTTCGTGTTATTGCAAATGAGCTACGCCAATTTTTATTAAATAGCGTGAGTCAAAGTAGCGGGCATTTTGCGTCTGGGTTGGGAACTGTAGAGCTTACAGTAGCGCTTCACTTTGTATACAACACACCATTTGATAGAGTTGTTTGGGATGTAGGCCATCAGGCCTATCCTCACAAGATACTAACTGGTAGACGTGACCGTATGTCTACTATTCGGCAAAAAGATGGCCTACACCCCTTCCCTTGGCCACCCGAAAGTGAATACGATACTTTTGCAGTGGGACATTCGTCTACCTCAATAAGCGCAGCTCTAGGCATGGCAATAGCGGCCGAACAAGAAAACAAAGGCAGAAAAGTTGTTGCCGTAATTGGCGATGGCGCGCTTACCGCAGGCCTGGCTTTTGAAGCGCTAAACCACGCTGGCGATATTAATAAAGATCTGACCGTTGTGCTTAATGACAATGAAATGTCTATTTCTGAAAATGTGGGGGCACTAAACAGTCATTTAGCCCGCTTACTTACCGGAAACTTCTTTAACTCTATTCGCGATAGTGGTAAAAAAATTCTGTCTAACGTTCCGCCCATTAGGGAATTTGCCAGCAAAGCAGAAGAGCATATTAAAGGCATGGTTGCACCGGGCACTATATTTGAAGAATTGGGCTTTAATTACATAGGGCCAATAGATGGTCACGATGTAGACGCGCTAGTTGATATGCTGTCAAATATGAGAAATATGACAGGACCTAAAATCTTACATATTGTGACCAAAAAAGGAAAAGGCTACGAGCAGGCAGAACAAGACCCCATTAAGTGGCATGCGGTACCTAAATTTGACCATACTACCGAAAAATTCCCAGCATCAAAACCAAGTAATCCGAACTTTTCGGCTATTTTTGGGGACTGGCTTTGCGATATGGCAAAAGTTGACCCTGACTTAATTGCCATCACGCCAGCCATGCGAGAAGGCTCTGGTATGGTTAAGTTCTCCCAGCAATACCCGAAGCAATACTACGATGTTGCCATTGCTGAGCAGCATAGCGTAACCCTTGCAGCGGGTCTTGCAAGAGAAAATAAGCACGCGGTTGTCGCCATATATTCGACATTTTTACAAAGGGCATACGATCAGCTTATTCACGATGTGGCACTGCAAAACTTGCCTGTTTTGTTCGCAATAGACAGAGCTGGCTTGGTAGGCGCCGACGGCCCTACTCATCAAGGTGCCTTTGATATTAGTTTTTTACGTTGCATTCCGAATATGATTGTTATGACACCTAGCGATGAAGTGGAATGCAGAAATATGTTATATACCGGCCACATCGCGAAAAGTCCAGCTTCTGTTCGCTACCCTAGAGGCCCCGGCATGGGCCTTCAAGTAGAAACTAAGATGACGGCCATTGAGCTTGGTAAGAGCCGAACAATGCGCAAAATAAAAGACAGAACCGTCAACAAAAAGCCTAAAGTCGCCATATTAAATTTTGGTACGCTACTACCTCAAGCTTTAAGCGCAGCGCAAACACTCGACGCTACTGTAATAGACATGCGCTTTGTAAAGCCGCTCGACACGCAGGCTATTTTACTGGCGGCAAAGCAGCACGACTTATTGGTGACGCTTGAAGACGGCGCCCTTATGGGTGGAGCGGGCAGCGCAGTTATGGAATCGCTACAGGCCAATAGAACTCTTGCTCAAGTTCTGCCATTGGGGTTGCCTGACGAATTTATTATGCAAGCAACTCAGCAAGAAATGTATGCTCACCTTGGTATTGACAGTAAAGGAATAGTGGCGGCTGTGACTGCATTTCTCATCTAGTGGGAGTAGTTGCCTGGGTGTTTGTGCAAAATGGAGATGATAATAGCGCTTATAGTGTAGTTTCAAAATAAGCAAGCCCAATATAAATAAGGTGCAAACATACAAGCGAAAACAAGCCTGCGACTAAGTCGTCGATCATAATGCCCCAACCGCCATGCACATTTTTATCTAAAAAACTAATTGGCCAAGGTTTTAAAATGTCAAAAAACCTGAATAACAAAAAACCCATTATCAGACTATGCCAAGTAATGGGAACAGCAATAAAAACGATCATCATTCCGGCTATTTCATCCCATACAATTGCACCGTGATCGTGGGCGCCTAAATCATCACTCACTTTTTGGCAAATAGTAATACCCACCACAGCAGCAATTAGCGTCACAATTAGGTATGGGACGATAGCCAAATAGCTCATTGCTATTACCAGCGGTATGGCAGCAAGGGAACCCATTGTGCCCGGCATAAATGGAAACAAACCCGAACCAAAACCAAAGCCTAAGAAGTGCGCCGGATGTAATAGATTAACTTTACCTTTCAGAGATTTTTCCATAATAGGTTTAGAAATGAGTATATCCCAAGGGTTCAACACAAGACAAAGTAAACGGTTCATCGTTTAACTTCAAATCTAATTTACCTATTGCGCCGGTCATTTGTCCTATGCAGGTATGCTGAATAGAATAGCTATCTAAGGCTGTTTGTACGCTGTTTCGTTGTTCTTCAGGCACCGTGAACAATAACTCGTAGTCGTCACCTGCTGACGTGGCATACTGTAATGCTTGATGTAAATCTTTTACATAACTTCCTAATGCTTCAGAAATAGGCAGTTTTTCTAAATGTATTATCACACCCGTACCCGACGCATTGGCGATATGCATAACATCCTGCAACAAGCCATCGGATACATCTATACAGGCGCTAGCTAAACGCCTAAGCACTGTGCCCGCTAACACCCGAGGTGTTGGACAACGATGTCGGTTAACCAAATAGTCTCGAGCACTAACATTGTCTATAGCCAGTTTTTTACGCAAAATATCTAAACCAGCGCCTGCATCACCAAGGGTACCTGTTACAAAAATCCAATCTCCATTTTTAGCACCATCGCGCGTCAGCACGCTTTCTTGAGGCACAAACCCTTGCGCCGTAATCGTAATGCAAAGCGGACCTTTTACAGTGTCGCCACCAATAAGTTGAATTGAAAAGTACGCGGTTAATTCTGCCACTTTTTCGCTAAAAGCGCTTAACCAAGCTTCATCAGCTTCTGGCAACGTTAGTGACAAGCTCAGCCAACTAGGCTCCGCGCCCATGGCAGCCAAGTCGCTTAAATTGACCGCTATTGCTTTGTGGGCAATGTCCTGAGCGCTTGTATTAGGAAGAAAATGAACACCATTTACTAAGGTGTCGGTGGTGGTTGCTAAACATTGGTTTTGTGGAACTTGCGTAATGGCGGCATCGTCGCCGATACCTACGATTACATCTTTACGCACAAAACTAGTTTCGGCAAAATACTTTTTAATCAGACTGAATTCGTTCAAATCTTAACTTCTTTCATCTTTTCTAAGGGTTTTAACTGCTTTGTCGAGCGCGCCGTTTATAAATTTGTGGCTCTCTTCGGCGCCAAACGTCTTGGCAAGCTCAATAGCTTCGTTTATGACAACTTTGTACGGCGTATCAAGGCGGTTGGTCAGTTCAACTGTGGCTAAACGCATAATCGACTTTTCAATAGGGTCAAGTTCTTCGGGTAATCGCCCCAAATACGGCTTGTACAATTTATCTAATGCTTGTACATCGGCAGTGACACCATTGAGTATATCTTGCATGTATCCCAAGTCGACTTTTGTCATATCGTTGGTAGTGGCAATACTAAGCTCTATTTGTTTTATATCATTGCCACTCATCAACCATGCATATAAAGCCTGCAGGGCAAGTACACGTGCTTGTTTCCTGTGCGCTGGCTTCACTATAGCGCCTCGTCAATAGCCGCTAACACATTAACCATTTCAAGCGAACTAAGCGCTGCTTCAGCGCCTTTGTTACCCGCTTTAGTGCCAGAACGCTCTATTGCTTGTTCAATAGTATCGACTGTCAATACACCAAACGCAAGGGGGATGGTGGCGTCTAAAGATACTTGTGCCAAGCCTTTATTACATTCTCCCGCGACAAATTCAAAGTGTGGAGTTCCGCCGCGTATTACCGCGCCAAGTGCAATAATACCATCAAATTTACCCGACATTGCAACCTTCTTAGCCACGATAGGAAGCTCGTAAGCACCCGGAACGCGAATAATGGTGATATCGTCTGGATTTACTTCACCATGACGCTCTAGGGTGTCTAGCGCGCCATCAAGCAGACTTTCCACAACAAAACTATTGAAACGAGAGACTATCACGGCAAATTTTTTGCCGGTTGCGCGAATATTACCTTCAATTACTTTCATCTGTATCTGCTCCTGTAAAAATCGGCACGAATTGTAGCATAAACAAGCCGTAATAAACCATTACTTATGTGCGCGTAATGAGTACTTAATCGTGGATATATTCCACAACTTCAAGGCCAAAACCAGACAGCGCTGCATATTTAACAGGCTTACTTAACAAACGCATCTGGGTTATTCCTAAGTTCTGTAAAATCTGACTGCCAACACCTACAGTTCGAGAGGAGCCTTCCCATGTTTTGCCTTTCGCAATTTGGTCGTGGTCTTCAGCTTCAAACTGTCTTACTTGTAAAATCACATCTTCTTTATTTCCTAACACAACAATAACACCGCCTTCATCAGCTATACGTTGCATTGCCCTTGATAAAGGCATGGATCGGTTTATTGCTCTGGTCGAGCCGAGTAAATCACTTAATGTGTTTTGCAGATGCACCCTTACTAGCGTAGGTTTGTTCTCAACAACAGGGCCTTTTTGCAAAACATAATGAATTTGTTTATCAATTACATCTTTATAGGTAATTAAATCAAACTCACCATAAGCCGTAGGTAACTTGCACGTGGCTACTTTCTCAATGGTAGTTTCATTTAAGTTTCTATATTCAATTAAATCGGCAATGGTACCTACTTTAATATTATGCTCACTGGCAAACACTTCTAACTCTGGTCGCCGCGCCATTGAACCGTCAGTATTTAAAATTTCAACAATTACAGCCGCGGGCTCGCATCCCGCTAAACGCGCCAAATCGACGCCAGCTTCAGTGTGTCCGGCTCTGTTTAACACGCCGCCTTCTTTGGCAATAAGTGGGAAAATATGGCCCGGCTGAACGATGTCATCACTTATTGCATTTGCATTAACAGCTGCTAGTATTGTAGCGGCCCTATCTGCAGCTGATATGCCAGTAGTAACGCCTTGTGCGGCCTCTATTGAAACGGTAAAGTTTGTTGAAAATTGCGCTCCATTGTCGTCAACCATCAATGGCAACTTTAATCGCTTACAGCGATCTTGGGTCATGGGCAGACAAACTAACCCTCGTGCATGAGTCACCATAAAGTTAATAGCTTGAGGCGTAACGTGCTCGGCAGCCATAATTAAGTCACCTTCGTTTTCGCGGTCTTCGTCATCCATTAAAATGACCATTTTGCCTTGCTTAATGTCTTCAATAATCTCTGCAGTGCTATTTAATGCCATGAAAATCTCTTTATTGTGAGGGTTTTGCGTGTGTTTACGTGTGTGTACTACTTCAAATAACCATTTTCAGCTAAAAATGTCATGCTTATATCACTGTTTGAATCTTTATTGGCATCGGCCGCTTTATCGCCTAACAATAAGCGCTCTAAATAACGCGCAATTATATCGACTTCTAAGTTAACCTGAGAGCCTATCTTGTAATGCCCTATCACGGTTTCTTGTAAGGTATGAGGAATTAGCCACAGCATAAAAGACGCACCTTTCACTTCATTTACCGTCAAGCTTACCCCGTCAACAGTAATAGACCCTTTGTGGGCTATATATTTGGCCAGTTCGTTAGGTGCTTTTACCCATACTTCAACATAGTTACTGTGTTCATTAATGGCTTCAACTTTACCCACGCCATCAACATGCCCGCTAACAATATGGCCACCAAAACGACTGTCGGTGCGCATCGCTTTTTCAAGGTTTACCTTGTGTCCTACCAAATAGTCTGCAAAACCGGTTAATTTAATGGTTTCAGACGATACATCAACCGCATAAAAATCATGCCCTTTGTCTACAACCGTTAAACAAACACCACTGTTGGCGATACTGTCACCTAAATGTACATCGCTCATGTCCATTTTGCCTGGGTTTACCACTAACCTGTAGTTATCACCAAGGTCTGTTAAGGTCGTTATAGTGCCTATTGCTTCAATTATTCCCGTAAACATATTACGTAAACCTTACTTTGTTAATGTGAAAATTCGATGATTGTTTTAGTATCTGAGCCAAGCAAGCCTACGAAACTAACCTCACCCGTTAAAGCCTGACATAAATTACTCTTGGCCGTTGCTCGGGTCAAACCCTTTGCCGAACTGCCTAATATCTTCGGTGCTTGATATAAAATCAATTGATCTACGACACCTGAGTCAAAAAGAGCCCCACTTAGTTTTTCACCCGCTTCAACCCACAACTGGTTTATACCCATGGTGTGTAAATCTGTTAATACTGCGTTCAAATCGATATATTCACGCTTGTGTTGATGAACCGTTGCAATTTGTTTTTGAGAGTATGAAACACTGTCCAAATTGGGCAGGTCTGCGTTGTTATTGGCGTTATAGACTAGGGTTTCGTGACCATCTTGAAATATATGATACTTGCTCGCACTTAATCTATTCTGCGAATCAATCACGACGCGCAGAGGCTGGCGGCCGCGCCATAAGAACTGCTCAGATAAAGTAAGCGGCAATTCTTCAGTGCGCACGTTAAGCTTTGGATTATCCGCAATGACCGTATCAGCACCGGTTAATATAGCGCAGGCTTGCGCCCGGTGACGCTGCACGTCGGCACGCGCTAAAGGACCCGTTATCCATTTACTTTGGCCATTAGCTAAGGCAGTTTTACCGTCTAGGCTAGCCGCTAATTTAACGATTATAAATGGACGCTTATACTGCATTCGAAAGAAAAATGCTTTGTTTAGTGCTATGGCGCTAGCCTGCATTAGGCCCAGCGATACTTCTATGCCAGCTGACAACAGCATTGCAATTCCTTTACCGCTTACTTGGGGATTAGGGTCGGCACAGGCAACAACTACTCTTTTGATTTTTGCATCTATGAGGGCTTGCGCACAGGGAGGTGTTTGACCATAGTGAGCACAAGGCTCTAAGGTTACATAGGCGGTAGCGCCTTCTGCCATACCGTTTGTTTGCTGCAAAGCTAGCGCTTCTGCATGACCCTCACCAACTGTTTTGTGAAAGCCTTCACCAATAATTTGCTGCTGTGAATTAATAATAACGCAGCCGACATGAGGGTTAGGTGTGGTGGACTGTTTACCTTTTTCTGCCAATTTTAATGCGCGCGCCATCATCTTGGCATCGTTAGCAGAAAACTCAACATTGGCTTGAAGCTTTAACATAAGTACTCTTTATTAAATACTAGATGAGGAGGCTTAGCAATATGCTTGTATTTACAGCGCACGTTTTCGCTCCGCCCTATTCATCTGACAAGCGTGCAATCTCTTCACCAAACTCTTTAACATCTTCGAACGAGCGATAAACAGAAGCAAATCGTACATACGCAACTTTGTCCAATTTGCGTAAAGCTTGCATGATGAGTTCACCAATGAATTCGCTTTTCACTTCTCTTTCACCGGTTGCGCGTAATTCTGATTTGATTTTATTCATGGTTTGGTCAATGGCTTCAGTGCTCACCGGTCTTTTTTCCAATGCGCGCATTAAACCAGCAGAAAGCTTATCTTCGTTGAAAGGTTCTCGGGTACTATCTCGCTTTATCACTTTTGGCATTACTAATTCAGCGAACTCAAAAGTAGTAAAGCGTTCAGCGCATTCTATGCATTGGCGCCTGCGCCTGATTTGTTCGCCGCCCGACACTAAACGTGAGTCGATGACTTTGGTTTCTTGCGCGCGACAGAACGGACAGAACATGCGTCCAACTCCTATAAAATGAACATTTAACAAAAGAAATGAGCCGGAATATTCCAGCTCATTTTTACACTAACTTACTCAAGCCTAACAAACTAGATAAAACGGTATAGCGTTTTTGTCACTGACTAATTTTGTAAACTAACCCTTACCCATATACAGGAAAACGCTCACACAGTGCCACAACCTGACCACGAACACGTTCTATAACTGTCTCGTCATCGATGTTGTCTAACACATCACAAATCCAATTAGCTGTTTGCTCAGCTTCAGCTTCATGAAAACCTCGACGAGTAATGGCCGGCGTGCCAATACGTAAACCGCTGGTCACAAACGGTGAGCGCGGGTCGTTTGGCACTGAGTTCTTATTTACCGTAATATTTGCACTGCCTAAAGCGGCATCGGCTGCTTTACCGGTAATGTCTTTGTCAATCAAATCAAGCAAAAACAAGTGATTCTCGGTACCATTTGAGACTACTTTATAGCCTCTAGACTGAAGTACTGCACACATGGTCTTCGCATTTTTCAACACTTGCTGTTGATATGTTTTGAATTCAGGCTCAAGGGCTTCTTTAAAGGCCACTGCTTTAGCAGCAATTACGTGGCATAAAGGACCACCCTGATTTCCTGGAAATACTGCACTGTTGAATTTTTTGTATAATACTTCATCACCACACGCTGACAAAATAAGACCACCTCGTGGACCTGCTAGCGTTTTATGGGTGGTGGTGGTAACGACGTGCGCATGAGGAATAGGACTTGGGTAAACACCGGCTGCCACTAAGCCTGCAACGTGCGCCATGTCAACCAATAAATAAGCGTCTACTTTGTCAGCAATAGCTCTAAAACGCGCCCAATCAACAATACCCGAATATGCAGAAAAGCCGCCTATAATTAGCTTAGGCTTGTGCTCTAAGGCTAATGCTTCAACGTTGTCGTAATCGATAATGCCGGTGTCTGGATGCAAACCGTACTGAACTGCATTGTAAGTTTTACCTGAAAAGTTCACATGAGAACCATGGGTTAAGTGGCCACCATCGGCTAAACTCATGCCCAGCACTGTGTCGTTTGCTTCAATTAGAGCCATAAACACAGCAGTGTTAGCTTGCGAGCCTGAATGCGGCTGTACGTTGGCATATTCAGCACCAAACAATTCTTTTGCACGGTCTATGGCTAACTGTTCAGCAACGTCTACATGTTCGCATCCGCCATAATAGCGCTTACCAGGATAGCCTTCTGCATATTTATTGGTTAACTGCGAACCTTGCGCTTCAAGTACTCTAGGACTGCAATAGTTTTCAGATGCAATCAATTCAATATGATGTTCTTGACGAAGCTTTTCAGCTTCCATTGCTACCGAAAGTTCTGGGTCATAATCGGCGATATTCATACTGCGTGATAACATAGCGGCTCCTGTATTCGCGCACAAGCGCGTAAAATCTATAAACGTATATTCTATTAATATAAAAACGTACTAGAAAAACGCCCATATTGTAGCGTTTTTAATAATTTTGTATAGGGTCTTAATCGAATATCTGCTACTCCACCTGTAAAGCATATTGAGCTGGGTAAGTGTGCCGTCTTTAATGCGCTTTTTTAGCCGCCTGTTCGAGTGCTTTAACTCTGTCTACTAGCTTGCCAATTTGTCTCAGTTGCACGGTATTTCGTTGCCACTGCCTATTTGGCTCAACTGGCATACCTGAAGAATAAACGCCTGCTTCTTTAATACTTTTTGTAACCATGCTCTGTCCGGTTATTTGCACCTTATCGGCAATATGAACGTGCCCGTTAATTGCGCATTGCCCAGCGACCACCACATACTTACCTAAGATTGCGCTACCGGCAATACCGGTTGCACCACAAATACAAGAATGGTCGCCAATTTCAACATTATGGGCAATGTGTACAATGTTATCGATAATACAATTTTTGCCAATAACCGTGTTACCGATAGTACCTCTGTCGATAGCACAGTTCGATCCTATCTCAGTGCCGTTGCCAATAATAACTGTTCCAGTTTGCGGAATTTTTATCCAAACTCCCCTTTCATTTGCATACCCAAAGCCATCGCACCCAATTACTGTGCCGCTATGAACAGAAACCTCTTGGCCTAGTTCTACTCGATGATAAATGGTTACATTGGCGCGTAAGTTTACACCCGCGCCTAAAACAGCCCACTCGCCTACAAAACAATTTGGACCCACAACAACGTTATCGCTAATAATAGCATGTGCACTAATAACCGCGCCTGCTGCTATGCTCACGTTTTCACCAAGTTTGGCGGTTGCATGCACCACTGCACTAGGCGCAATACCTTTTTCTTGCACCGGAGTGCTATCGAGTAACTGCGCCGCTTTTGCAAACCCCACATATGGGTCATTCACAATAATAGCATTACCTTTAAAATTACTCGCATCTTGGGCACGTAGTATAACTCCACCGGCTTTTGTAATAGACAAATCTTTGGCAAATTTACTGTTCGACAAGAACGACAGTTGATGGGCTTTTGCCATTGTTAAACTTCCCATTTCGAAAATGGATATGTTGCCATCGCCTTTAAGTTCACCGCCAATTGCTTGTGCAATTTGCGCTAGGGTCTTGCCCGCCATATGATTGTCCTGTCTGTTTTATATGTTGTTGACTATAATCTAATTGTTTTATTGAAAATACTACATTCGTAAGTGTATTCATTAATGCTAACGTAATACTAACATAGTTTTTTCTCGTACTTTTTCCCTTACTTAAGCGCGTGATCTAGATTACACTACGATAAATTTATTTTTATCTTTATGGGAACGCAATACACATGGCACAGTACGTTTATAGTATGCACCGAGTAGGCAAAATTGTTCCGCCTAATCGTCACATTCTCAAAAATATCAGTTTAAGTTTTTTCCCTGGTGCAAAAATTGGTGTACTTGGTTTAAATGGATCTGGCAAATCAACCTTACTGCGCATTATGGCAGGTGTCGATACCGATATTGAAGGTGAAGCTAGACCCCAACCTGGTTTGAAAATTGGCTACTTGCCCCAAGAACCTAAGCTTGATGAAAGCAAAGACGTGCGCGGAAATATTGAACTAGCCGTTGCCGATGTTATGGACGCATTAAAGCGTATTGACCAAGTATATGCAGCCTATGCAGAACCCGATGCCGACTTTGACGCGCTGGCTAAGGAACAAGGCGAACTCGAAGGCATAATTCAAGCAAAAGACGGTCACAATATTGAAAACGCATTAGAACGTGCAGCTAATGCTCTGCGTTTGCCACCATGGGATGCCGATGTAAGCACACTATCTGGTGGTGAACAGCGCCGTGTAGCGCTATGTAAACTGCTCCTTGAAAAACCCGAAATGCTGTTGCTTGACGAGCCTACCAACCACTTAGATGCAGAATCGGTTGCTTGGTTAGAACGCTTTTTGCATGATTATGAAGGCACCGTGGTGGCAATTACCCACGACAGATATTTCCTTGATAACGTTGCCGGTTGGATATTAGAACTTGACCGTGGTGAAGGTATACCATGGGAAGGTAACTATTCGTCGTGGTTAGAGCAAAAAGACGCCCGTTTAGCGCAAGAAGACCGCACCGAAAACGCCCGTCAAAAATCAATTAAACAAGAATTGGAATGGGTACGCACCAATCCAAAAGGCCGTCATGCCAAGAGTAAAGCACGTATGGCTCGCTTTGAAGAGTTAAGCACCGGCGATTACCAAAAACGTAACGAAACAAATGAATTATTTATACCACCTGGTGAGCGGTTGGGCGACAAAGTAATAGAAATACGGGGATTATGTAAAGCCTATGGTGACAGACAGCTAATAGACAATATGACGTTTACTGTGCCCAAAGGCGCTATAGTTGGAATTGTTGGACCAAACGGCGCGGGTAAATCAACCTTGTTTAAAATGATCACAAAGCTCGAGAAGCAAGATGCAGGTGAAATTGACATAGGCGATTCCGTTGACATTGCCAGTGTCGACCAATTTAGAGATCACATGGACGAATCGAAGACCGTCTATCAAGAAATATCTGATGGTATGGATATTGTAAAAATAGGCCGGTTTGAATTAAACAGCCGTGCTTACTGCAGCCGGTTTAACTTTAAAGGGACTGATCAGTCAAAATTCATCAAAGATCTTTCCGGCGGTGAACGTAACAGAGTCCATTTAGCTAAATTATTAAAAGCCGGCGGAAACACGCTTTTACTCGATGAACCTACCAACGATCTTGACGTAGAAACCCTTCGTGCTCTGGAAAATGCAATTTTAGAGTTTCCGGGTTGCGTAATGGTTATTTCCCACGACAGGTGGTTTTTAGACCGAATAGCCACCCATATACTCGACTACAGAGATGAAGGTAAGGTCAATTTCTATGAAGGCAACTACAACGACTATGAAGCTTGGTTAAAAGAAACCTTCGGGCAAGAAGCCGTTGAGCCTCATCGCTTGAAGTATAAGAAAATAGGCTAAGAGGAATATAATATTAAAGGCTGTACTAAAGTAGTATGGCCTTTGTTTATTGGCTGTTTCACTATACTAGGCAGTGGCTTACCCTAGTAGGCTACAATGGAGCAATAAGAGGTTTTGTTAACGTCCAAAATTAACATTGGAAAGCTTAGGCTATATAAACCGTACGCATACTATTGCAGTTTTTGGCCCATTAACCTACTAGCATTTTTAAAAATTGTATTTTAATCAGCAACATTAGGAAACAATAATGCTAAACAATGCAGCAAAAACAATTTTGATCACCGGCGGTGCCAGTGGGATTGGTCTAGGCTTAGGCCAATATTTGGCTAAACAAGGTCATAGCATCATTATTGCTGACATCAACTTAAACGCAGCACTGCAAGCGAGTGCTGAAATATCCAAGTATGGCGTTACCACACAAGCACTTGAATTAGACGTAACCGACATGGGCGCAATAGCTAATTTAGACCATGTATTAGGCGCAACTGCTGTTGATGTGTTAATTAATAATGCTGGGATTCAGCACGTTAGCAAACTAGAAGACTTCCCACCTGAAAAATGGCAACTGCTCATCAATATTATGTTGGTAGGCCCGGCTATGCTGACCCAAGCACTGTTGCCAAGAATGCGCGCACAAAACTACGGCAGAATTATTAATATTGGCTCAATTCATTCTGTAGTAGCGTCGCCTTTCAAATCGGCTTATGTAGCGGCAAAACACGGCCTTGTTGGATTTGCAAAAACAGTGGCCTTAGAAACAGGCGATGCTAACATTACCATTAATAATTTGTGCCCTGCTTATGTAAAAACTCCTCTAGTGCAGGCCCAAATAAGTGCACAGGCTGTGCACAATAATATGACAGAAGAACAAGTTGTTGAAAATATATTCCTGGGGCCTATGCCGAAAAAAGTGTTCATTGAAATAGACGAGCTTGCCAGTACCGCTGCTTTTTTAATGGCCGATGGAGCAAAAAATATTACTGGTCAAAATATTGTTCTTGATGGTGGATGGACAGCTCAATAAATACTAGATGCGTCAGCGTGCTATATGCGTGTTGCCGCAGCTTAGTTTGCTGCTACATCTAATGCATTTGTTGTTGAATAAGTTTATAATTTGATAATTTAGTTAA
>JBLHMY010000014.1:0-22534 GCA_047621065.1 Glaciecola sp.
TCTCAATGCGGGATTTATCGCCATATTGTATTGAATACACCGCAGCGCTTAATAATAAGTTTAGTCATCCGCAGCCACAATCGCGCTCGCCCTTAGCGAGTATTAAATATGCCTATCACTTTGATGCGACTTTATATGCTAAGTTTCTACAGCAGCTGGCATGCAGTAAGGGTGTAATACATATACAAGACAATATTACCAAAGTTAACCAGCACCCAAGCGGTGACATTGCAAGTGTTACCTTGACAAATAACCCTATTGTTACAGGTGATATTTTTATCGATTGTTCGGGGTTTAAAGGCTTGTTGATTAATCAAGCCTTGGGCGTCACTTTTGAAGACTGGCGCAAATACTTGCCCTGCGATAGCGCTATTGCCATGCCAAGTGAGGCACTTACAACTATAAAGCCATATACTATTTCAACTGCCCATGAAAACGGTTGGCAATGGCAAATTCCTTTGCAGCATAGGGTGGGCAATGGGTTTGTATTCGCAAGCGAATTTTTAAGCGAGCACAAAGCTATTGAGCAACTTTCCTCGCAGTTGCCTTCCGCCGCTATAGGTGAGCCACGTATCCTCAAATGGACAAACGGAAAACGCACAAAAGTATGGGAGAAAAACTGTATTGCGATTGGCCTTTCGGCAGGGTTTATAGAGCCTTTAGAATCCACCGGCCTACAACTAATTCAGTCAGCGATAACACGTTTGTTGTCTTTGTGGCCAAATATACCCATCGCTAACGCTGTGCGCGACCAATTTAATGCATATACTAACCAAGAAATTGATGCCATTAGAGACTTTGTTATATTACATTATGTAGCAAATAAGCGCAGCGATAGTAGATTTTGGCAGCATTGCCAACAAATAGAGCTTCCTGAGCGTTTACGCAATAAAATGGCGCTTTATGAAGCAAGTGGTAATATATTTAGAGACGACAACGAATTATTTAATGAAATAAGTTGGTTTTCGGTGCTAAATGGTCAAGGCGTTACACCCGCCAGTTATCATCCGTTAGCCAATAATTTGTCAATACAAAGCCGCAGAAAATATTTAAAAACCATTGCAGGAGCCATGCAAGAAGCCACCGCAAATATGCCTGATCATGGTGAATATTTGGCTAAATATGTAGCTCAATCTTCACGTCCGCGATAATATGAACACGAGAGCCAAGCGCGCTATTTATTATCAATAGTACGAGCTAGAATTTAACTGTACTTCGATTTATATAAGCAGGAGCAGCATGAGCAAAGCACAATATTCACGGTTTTCTTGGATACTTAATCACAGTGTATTTATGCAAAAAATTTTTAAGCCAATCTTGCTTAGGCAACACTTAGTGACGCACAAAAATAACTATCAACTATTAGCCTTAATTGCAATAGTTATGAGCCTAGTAGTAAGCTGCACAAGTGTATTTCATAATGCAAATAAAGTTACGCAATTACAATCTAGTAACTATAGCTATCGGGTTAAGTCGTTAGTTATGCACTTTACCGCCGTAAATTATGAGCAATCGCTCAAATTTTTAGTAAATGAAGGCGGTGGCGTTAGCTCACATTACCTTATTCCAAAGCTAAACGATGTAACTTACCCAAAACGCCATATTGAAGTGTTACAACTTGTTGATGAAACTGAGCGCGCATGGCATGCAGGAGTAAGCTACTGGCAAGGCCGTACAGGGCTTAATGATTCATCTATAGGTATAGAAATTGTGAACGTACCCAAATGTGTCGAGAGCGATGTGCCGCCAGGGTTTATTAAGCCAAAAGCAATGTGTATATTTCCCGAGTTTGAACATAAACAAATTGAACTTTTAATAGCACTTTCAAAAGATATTTTAGCCCGTAATCCTGATATAAGCGCTACGTCGGTAATTGGCCATTCTGATATTGCACCCTCCCGTAAAAATGATCCCGGTCCACGCTTCCCTTGGCAAAAATTGTACGAGGCCGGTATTGGTGCATGGTACGACAACGATACGGTTGCACAATACTGGCAGTTATTTAACCATAAGGCACCCAGTATAGGTTTGTTGCAAAAAGCGCTCAATACTTATGGATATGGCATTCATCAAACCGGTATTTTAGACCGTCAAACACAAGACGTATTAGGTGCATTTCAAATGCATTTTGTACCTTGGCAAGTCTCATACCAAGCCGACAATACAAGCGCAGCGACTCTATTTGCACTACTGGAAAAATATTTTGAGCCGCAGCTAAACGAATTAATGGCGGAATACCAAAGTGAGTCTGCATTAATAGATGATTTTACGGAACAAACTAGCCAACTGAATATACGATTTTCAGCCTCACAACAAAACCCAGAGCGCATATATAGTAGTAATAGAGCTTCTTTTTTGGCCATCGCCAACAAAGGGACTATGCATATTAAGGCTACTGGCGTAGCCTCGGCCGATATTTTCATCAATAATCAAAAGCTTAACTTAGGCACTCTATTTACCCAAAATGAACAGGTAGCAGAGTCTTTTACAATAGCAAAGCGCACGCAAACGGGTATTAACAGTATACGAGTTGAAAATATACTTGCTCAAAATGATGATGTTTCTAGCGCAATAAACATTAGTATTCCTTACCCAGTAGTTGTTAACAGCCCTATAAAAAGTGGTTCGAAAATTAACGCTCCTGAGAATAAAAAAGCTTCTATCGACTTTTCTAAACTCGACCAATTTATACAAGATGACGTTAACATGGGCTTCCCAGGCGCAAGTATTCTTGTTGTGCACAAGGGCAACATTATTAAACAACAAGCCTATGGCTATTCGCATAAATATGATGAACAAGGACATATACTAAGTAAGCCCGTCCCTATGACCACCAGCACCTTGTTCGACTTAGCCTCAAACACTAAAGTGTTTGCGACTACCTTAGCCATCATGAAGCTTGTAGATGAGGGTAAACTATCGTTAACTACACCTATTGCTGACTATTTAGCTGAATATCAAGGTGATGGGCGAGACACTCGCACCATAGCCGATTTGTTATCACATACGTCTGGTTATAATAGCGAAGTGCAGTTTTTTACGAGTGACAATCCGTTTGGCGAACTCTTTTTCTCGCAGGATAAAACCTTAACGAGTGAGTTTTTATTAAACCAAGTGCCCTTTAGTAATGCGCGACGAAGTACTCAAAATTATAGCGATACCAACTTTATGATCCTTGGACTTTTGGTAGAACGCATCACTAAAATGCCTTTAGATGAGTATGTAGAAAGCAATATATATGGGCCATTAGGACTTACCAACACCCTCTTCTTGCCACTCACAAAAGGTATGCAGGCGCATCAGTTTGCTGCCACCGAACTGCAGGGAAACACCCGGGGCGGGCGCATAAAGTTCGACAATGTTCGAAACTATGTTTTACGCGGTGAAGTACATGACGAAAAAGCGCACTATTCAATGCAGGGAGTTGCAGGCCATGCGGGATTGTTTTCCACGCCGCAAGACTTGGCCGTACTTACGCAGTTGCTGCTAAACGGCGGAGGCTATGGCGGTATACATTTGTTTTCGCAATATACGGTAAACCGTTTTGTACACCCCGAATTTGTTCGCGACTCTATGGGTTTAGGCTGGCGACTCTCCTCACCTGAAACACTTTGGCATTTTGGCCCCTATGCCAGTTCGCGTGCCTTTGGTCACACTGGATGGACCGGAACTGCCACTGTTATTGACCCAGAATTAGACTTGGCGATTATTTATTTAACTAATAAAAAGCATTCACCACTGAGTGAAATAAATGGCCGTTTAGAATTTGCCGGCGACCAATATCCGAGCGCTCGATATGGCAACATAATGACCCTGGTTTACGAAGCGGTATTAGCAAACACTGCCGCTAACAAAAACAATGATTAAGGAGACGCCGCTTTGGATTGGTTAAGTATATTACCGCCATTAGTTGCCATTGCCGTAGTGCTATGGAAAAAAGAAGTCATACTGGCTTTGTTGCTTTCAATACTTACCTCGGAATGTTTACTTTTGCTCAAGCAAGGGCAAGAAAGCGTGTTGTTAACCCCAATCAATACAATTGAGCGCGTTATATCAACTATTAGTAACGAGGGCAATGCGCGCATACTCCTATTTAGCTTACTCGTAGGCGCGCTGCTTGCTTTTATGCGAGATTCGGGCGGCGTAGCTGCTTTTGTAAATAAACTGGTGTCCTCGGGTATTGCTAAAACTAAGCGCCGGGCAGGCGGCATTACTATGTTTACAGGTATGGTCGTTTTTATAGAATCTAATTTAAGCGTACTTACCGCAGGTATTATGGCTCGCGGACTGTTTGATAAATTCAAAATGAGCAGAGCAAGGCTCGCGTATGTAATTGATTCAACCAGTGCACCGGTATGTATCCTTATATTACTAAATGGCTGGGGTGCATATATTTTAGGTTTGTTAAGCGCCTATGAACTACCTGGAAATCCTTTAATTGTGCTTTGGAGCACACTGCCCTACAACATATATGCATGGTTAACTCTAGTAATAGTGGCGTACACTATATTTGCTGACAAAGTGCACGGTCCAATGAAAGAGGCCGAACAAAAACTAGAACGTATCGACACAAAGGTAGAAATAGCCGCCGCCACTAAAGCAAGGTTTATGCTTTTACCTCTAGCAGTAATGATATTTGGCATGGTGGGCTTTATGCTATGGACGGGCAATGGTGATTTAACCCAAGGCAGTGGCAGTAAGTCGGTGCTTTATGCCACCTTTTTAGCCTGTATCGTTGGTTATGCGCTTATTGTGCTAAGTAAACAAACCTCGCATCAAGGGGCATTTAAGCTCGGATTTTCAGGTATGAGCGAGTTATTACCCTTAGTCACTATAGTGATGTTGTCGATTGGCTTGGGCGCTAGTTTAAAAATATTAGGAACGGGCATATTTGTATCGGGTCTGGTAGGTAATTATTTACCCTTGGTACTGGTAGTGCCTATGTTATTTGTAGCAGGGGGTATTATTTCATTCACTACAGGTACTTCATGGGGCACCTTTGCCATTCTAATCCCAATAGGCATGCCATTAGTACAATCCTTAGGCCTGCCTCCTGAACTCGTGTTAGCAGCGATTTTAGGCGGTGGAATATTTGGTGACCACTGCTCACCAATATCAGATACCACAGCAGTATCGTCATTAGCCGCCGGATGCGACTTACTTACCCATGTTAAAACGCAGTTGCCCTACGCACTAATAACCGGAGCCGTCACTATTTTGGGCTATATAGTGTTAAGTATATTCATGGTGTAAAACAGTATTTATATTTCAAGTTAATATATTTGTACATACAAAAACGGCTAGCGAATGCTAGCCGTTATATAAAAAGGATAGACCTTTCTAATAAATCTTAGTTGCAGGCATCTTTAAGCGCTTTACCAGCTTTAAAACCAGGTACTTTAGCCGCTGCAATTTGAATAGTTGCACCAGTTTGTGGGTTTCTACCAGAACGGGCGGCTCTGTCTTTTACAGAGAATGTACCAAAACCAACAAAAGTTACAGCATCGCCTTTCGCTAAAGCAGCAGTGATGGTGTCGGTAATTGCATTAAGTGCATTTCCAGCAGATGCTTTAGATAAATCTGCTTGCTCGGCGATAGAATTAATTAAATCTTGTTTATTCATAGTTATTTTTTCTCTTTTTTATGAGGTTTGTATTACTGCAACTCCTAGCAGCATGTGTTATTAGATGGTATTTACGCGATAAGATCAATATCTACTCATCTGATATTTTGCAAAATGAGCAAAAAAACTTAAATTAGTGCCATTTAGACAGCAAAAATTTGCGTGTTATCATTAAAATACTTAAATTCGAGAGCGTTCCCGGCGGGATCAAACAAGAAAAACGTGCCTTGTTCTCCGGTCTTCCCTTTGAAACGTATGTAGGGCTCAAGCTGAAACTCAATCTTATTCGCTTTTATACGATCTATCACCTGCAACCAACTCTGCTCATTTAAAACCACCCCAAAGTGTGGAACAGGGACAGATTTACTATCAACTTCATTAGGCTTAACGCGGTTGGGCATAGTGTCCACCAAATGTGTGACCAATTGATGCCCAAAAAAATTCCAGTCGACCCAATGCGTATCGCATCGCCCGCGTTGGCAACCTAAAACGTGACCATAAAAATGAACAGCCGCGTCTAAGTTATCAACTGGAACGGCTAAATGAAACGGTGAAAGCATTTTTACACGACCTTATTTTAAAAACTTACGGAACACCCATAACTTAAAGCTATTAAATGGCATGTATCTGAGATTATTTTCAAGCCTCAGACTGCGCCTTAATATCGATTTTTGATGGGAAAATGTATCAAAGCCATACTTGCCATGATATTGGCCCATACCGCTAATTCCTACGCCACCAAAAGGTAGCTCCGGATTTAGCATAAACATACAGGTGTCATTGATGCACATGCTGCCGGCACTAACTTGGTCGACAAAACGCTGTTCAAATTCGCTGTCATCGGTAAAAACGTAGGCAGCCAAAGGTTTTGAACGTTTCTTGATGAATGCAAGCATATCGCGGCGACCGCTAAAACTCACTATCGGAAATATAGGGCCAAACACTTCTTCTTGCATTAACGGGCTATCAGGGCTGGGATTAAGCACTATTGTAGGTGCAATAAACCGCTGACTTACGTCATGTTCACCACCAAACACAACGTTTTGGTCTTGCAAATAACCAACCAAACGTTCGCAATGCTGTTGACTTACAATGCGTCCAAAAAATTTGTTATTAATAACGTCTTTTTTATACTGTTTTACAATGACTTTTTTAAGCATATTAATAACGTTGTCAAGATCACTATGATGCACCATCAAATAATCAGGGGCGATGCAAGTTTGCCCTGCATTTAATAGCTTACCCCATACAATTCTATTGCATGCGGCGCTTAGGTCAATGTTCTTATCAATAATACAGGGGCTTTTGCCACCTAACTCTAATGTTACCGGCGTGAGATGTTCAGCAGCCGCTTTCATTACAATTTTCCCAACCCTTTCACCACCAGTATAAAATATTTTGTCAAAAGCAAGCGACAACAACTTAGAAGTAGGTTCTTTTCCACCCTCAACCACCGCAATTGCATTCATATCCAAATATTTGGGCAACAAAGTAGCAATTAGAGCAGACGTGGCTGGAGCAAGCTCTGAGGGTTTAACAATCACGCAGTTACCCGCACTTATTGCAGCAAGCATAGGGCTTAACGATAATTGAAAAGGGTAATTCCAAGCTCCTATGACCAAGCATGTGCCTAAAGGCTCGGGTTTTATTATGCTTTTAGCTGGCATAGCAAGCAATGGCGTGCCAACCGATTTTGGCTTCATCCAGCTTTCTACATTCTTTAATAGCAGCTTAACGTCCTTAATCAAGTAGCCAACTTCTGTAACAAAAGACTCTTCTGGCGATTTATGTAAATCTTTATGCAGCGCCTCAGCAACTGCTTTTTCTTCAGTTACTAACAATTTCAAAAACGCATTTAACTGACGTTTTCGCCACGATAGAGACTGAGTTGCACCCGACGCGAAGTAGTCGTCCAATGAAATTTTTATATCAGAAATGGTCGACAGAGCATCGTCGTTGATGGTCGTTGAAGACATTTTATCATCTTGTTTAAAAGTAATAACTGGGGCGATTGTTTGTACCATTGCTGAAATATCCTGTGCGCGACAATGGTAATAATATTAGCAGAATACTGCTATATTTTCGACAAAAAAAAACAGTTCACAGACATTCTTACGGGCTTTATGCATAGCTCCCTTTTTAAGGCTGCAAATTTATGTCGATAAATGTAAATAACGTTATTTTCTCTGCGGCACTCAACTGGCAGAGCCCGTGTGAAAACTAAAAAAAGCGTAGTATGTAGAGTTTTCACACGGCCTGAATCTTAACCAGCTATTCGCATAATCATTATGCGCCAAGCACGTATTCACGACATTGCTGTTATGTCGACCTACGAACATTTGGAGCAATTTTATACTAGCGAGATGGTATGGTAAGGCAATCTGCGCTGGCATCGCCCAACTCAGTGCCACCGTCTACTGTCATAATAGTTCCGTTTATATAGCTACCCATATCACTAGCGAGATAAATTGCGGCATCGGCTATATCTTTCGTTTCGCCAAATCGTTTGCTTGCGATCTTGTCGGCCATTGCTGCTTTTGCTTTTGGGGTGGGGGCTAAGCGCTCTGCGCCCTCGGTTCCATTAATGGGCCCTGGTGAAATACCATTGACCGTAATGCCAGATGCGCCCCATTCAACAGCTAAGCATTTAATCATCATATTGATACCAGCTTTTGCTGCGCAAACGTGAACCTGAAAGGGCATCGCAGAGACTGCTTGTGGAGCAGTAATCGCGATGAGTGACGCTCCTTTGTTTATATAATTAAAGCCTATATGAAATACGTTATATGTTCCTAGAAGGTCAATATCGATAACGGTCTTAAAACCTTTAGGTGAGATCCCCAAGGCGGGTGCTGGAAAATTGCCTGCCGCACCAGAAATTAAACAGTCAATCTTGCCAAGTTGCGCGACACAAGACTGTAAAGCGTTTTCAATCTGTTCTGGATCCCTAACGTCAGCGGTCAGGGCAATTGCACTGTGTCCATTAATGCTTTTAACACTTTCAGTAATCTCTTGAGCGGCCGCTAAAGCTTTATCTGAGTTTCGTCCTAGTACTGCGAGCTTTGCACCGACTGCGGCCATACCCTTGGCTATACCTAAATTAATACCACTGGTGCCGCCGGCAATAAAAACCACTTTATCTTTTAGTGTTGACTGGTCAAACATATTGATTTTCTCCTTTGTACGAAAATTTTAAATTGCACTCTAACTGACCTTACTTCAAAGGTTTGCATAGGTGATTTTATAATAAAGACTATGCTCGGTCTCTGCAACCAGCGTTTGTTTTTATCAATTTAGGGTAGATGAGTGGTTGCTTGAACGGCTCCCTATGGGGCGGCTAGCGCACTATAGGGAGCAATATAATTTCTCACTGATATTGAAGAGTCTGTAAAGTAAGTGACATTATGAGCGAATATGGACTCCACACCTTATTTGGCTAACATGGTAGTCGACTAAAAAAAGGAGTCCATGCATCGCTTGCGCCCAAAAAATCAAAACGGTTTTAGCGTTAGCTGTCGTTCAAGCGTAATATGTAAAGTAAGCAATTTCAATGCAACTCTGAGACTTCCACTTGTGACATAGTTCACAGGGGATCTTTGCTTTGCTTTTAATCAAAATTAGTGAAAGCTATGCTAATTTCGGTTTATAAAAAAAGGTGGCGCGATGTTATTACGAAAAATATCTAAACATATTACAGACCAAAACAGGTTTGCGGTTTGCTGGGATTTTTCGTTGACAATATTGTGATTAAAAACGAAAAAGAACGAAAACAGCGTCGGAACGCTTTAGCGGGTTATAATACTAATTTGACTGCCATTTACGGTAAGTGCGTGACGCCAATGCTTATGCCGCTTTTTAATAAAAACCTCTGCCAGCCTCATGATGTTCTATGCGGCTAACTAAATTATTCTTCGCCGTTCGCATTCTAAATAAGGGTGATTCAGGTCTTATCAGCGCTTTTAAATAAGCAGATTGATTGTACGGGGTTCCATTTTTTTAGCACCTAAACAAGATACGTATTCACTTAAATGCTGACGAACGAATGGCTGCTTGATGCGTTTTACCATTCTTTATTTGCGTCTTGTAATACAGGCCCGCCCAATAGCTTGTATTCTTAGATTTATTGGCCGATTCAATAAATGACCGCCGAAAGAAATTAGAACATTGCCACCGCCAATGTACACATATCGTTTTTCCCGGGCGTTTGGTTACAAGCCCTATACCCGCCAACATTTGCATGTTTTGCGCGGTGTTAAATCGTGAACGAACGCACCCAAAGCCACGTAAAGGCCGGCCCCAAACAAGCCCCTATACTAGGAAAGAACTTAATTATTTCGGTGTTGTGGACTTCGCTAAATAGACTCTCATTTTCTCTTGTCGATTATTCTCCCGCTGCCATTCCTTTTCCAAAGTGCCAATACGATTAACAAGATTGTGAAGTTCTTCTACGGGGAACTACACATAATTCTTATATTTATTTTTTACGTTAGCCTGCAAGTCATCCTTCAGCTCATATAGAATGTTTATTTCCTCGCCAGCATTTTTTCGATTTCCATTCCCGTTATTAATTTGTAAAGCCAAAAGTATCGCTGCCGTTATCAGTAGAGTTTATCCAATGGCGAGCATCAAATCTCAAGTATTTAAGCTTTGTAGCAAATGGAAAACGAAATAATAAACCCAGCTAAAACAGTCTTAATGTTAATGTTTATATCAACTTTAGCGGCGTATGTTATAGATTATAGTTAGGACAAACTCTATACCTGTTGTCGGAATCAGTCGTCTTTTTTAAATAATTAATAAGCTAAAATGATAATTAATCCAATCAAACTTTTTCAATAAAATGAAAGTTTTATAAAAGCACTAAGGTCTAGTAAGTAGATTATTGAATAGACGAGAATGGATATGATGAAAAAATTATTTTTAACATTTATTTTAATGCTTAGTACTTTCGCTGCAACTGCATTTCAAAAAGACCTTATAGAAACCGGTACTTTTAACAACAAAGCAATTTATGGTTACGATACTGTGGCATATTTCACTCAAAATATGCCTGTAGCAGGCAACGATGATATAAGCAGTGAATGGCGCGGTGCAATTTGGCATTTTTCAAGTCAAGAAAACAAACAATTGTTTGAAGAGAGCCCTCAAAAATACGCCCCTCAATACGGCGGTCATTGTGCTTATGCTATGTCGAAAGGACGATTTGTGGGAATAGATGAAGAAGCCTTTACCATTCTCAATGACAAGCTATACCTCAATTACAGTAAAGGTGTGCAAGAAGATTGGCTAGAAAACGTCGATAGTTTTATTGAAATGGCTGATAAAGAATATTCTGCTAACGTTGGCCTGTAGGTACTAACATTCAACGTGATCTGCAGCTATCTAAGGAAAGAGCAAATGCTTTCAAAGTACCTAACAAAGAAAAATATCACCGCAGCGATGATTATTTATATAAGCATTGTTTTTATTCAGGCTTTACGATTCAAATTCACCGGTTCAATAGACACTTTACATATTTTCAGTACCCTAAATATTTGGGCATACGACAGTTTTGGAATTGAAGGACTCTTTCTACCACCTGGGATTTTTAACGCATATGTAGTAGGTACCGCCGAGTTTATTGCCTCTATCTTTATGCTAGTTGGACTATTTAGTACGCGTAAATTTTTTATTCCCATTGGCGCATTAATGTCATTTGGTATTATTTCGGGAGCAATATTCTTTCATTTATTTACCCCCTTGGGGGTTGATGTATTAGGAGATGGTGGACTTCTTTTTACATCTGCATGCGGAATATGGTTGATGTCTGTTGCTTTAATTACTATGAATAAGCATTACTTAGTAGCGTTATTTTTAAAGTCTCAAGAGCAATAACAGAGGTATTGTCGCTATTTGGTATGTCTAAGGACATTAACGATCTAAAAGATTTTTATCCGATAAGACTATATAGCCATTATCTGTAATTCCAGCATTTGCATACTTTTGTATATACGCGCCGGATTCATTTTTCTCGCTATACGCCATACGCACTACCACATGCCTATTTTCTGTCCGGAATTGTGTTTTTTCGTGTTGAAAGCTCTCAGGGTGGCTCATTGTTCTTTTTAATTGATTGACTAAAAGAATATTGAAACCCTCTTGTGGGTCAAACTGAGAGGCAATGTACTCTTTCGAATAAGGGGCAGTCGTTTCGACGTACGCAACTAAATATTCAGACTGCCAGATACTATTTGGTTCGCTTAGTAACATCATTTTTTCCAGCACATTTAACACTTTTTCAGGATCGTTGCTTTCAAGTGCTATTGACAATAATTCACCAGCTTCTTGAAATGATATTGATATACTGTTTTTATCAATCGCAGGCATCAATAAAACTTCATGTTCAGTTTTTTTATTTTCACAAGCTGTTGATAGAATAATACATGTAAACAAAATACAAGCTGTGCGTAAATTTAACATATTAGTAATAATACAATTTAGATATAAAGAAACGTAGAATAAAAGCGTTAAATCAACAATGCAATATTATCTTTAGATATTGCATTGTTGGTTAAATATAACGTAATAAAAAGCTTACAAAAGCTAATAAACATAGCTAAGTGCAGGCTTCTCATCATCTGTAGATAGTAACTAAACTGAATACGGGTCTCTAAGCACCATTGTGTGTGCTCTGTCAGGCCCTGTAGAGATGATATCAACCGGCACACCGGCAAGGGTCTCAATTCGTTTAATATAATCTCTAGCCGCTTTTGGCAAACCTTCAATGACCGTTACGCCATAAGTGTTGTCGCTCCAACCCGGCATATCTTCATATACGGGTGTAACGGCTTCATAGCCTTCTGCAGCCAACGGCGGTATAGAGCTCACCTTACCGTTTTGGTCTTTATAACCAATACAAATACGTAAGGTTTCGAGGCCGTCGAGTACATCAAGCTTAGTCAAGCAAAAGCCGGTGATAGAATTAAGTTGCACTGCGCGTTTTATAGCCACCGCATCAAACCAACCCGTGCGACGTTTACGACCTGTAGTGGCCCCAAACTCGTGCCCTTTAACACCTAAATGCTTACCCACTTCACAATCGAGTTCCGTGGGGAATGGTCCTGAGCCCACGCGAGTTGTATACGCTTTAACTATCCCTAGTACATAATCTAAATGCAGCGGCCCAAAACCAGCACCCGTGGCTACACCTCCCACAGTGGTGTTTGAAGATGTCACATAGGGATAGGTTCCATGGTCAATGTCGAGCAAAGTACCTTGTGCGCCTTCAAACATTATTGGCTGACCATTTAGTCTTGCCGTTTCAAGCAAGTCGGTTACATCAACCACCATAGATTTTAGTAAATCGGCTACCGAAAGTGCATCTGCTAACACAGTATCGTAGTCTAAGGCGTCTGCTTTGTAATATTCGGTGAGCATAAAGTTGTGATATTCCATCACTTCTTTTAGTTTAGCGGCAAAACCTTCAGCGTTAAACAAATCACCTACGCGTAAACCTCTACGCGAAACTTTATCTTCATAAGCAGGCCCTATACCGCGACCGGTAGTGCCAATAGCTTTGTTGCCTCTAGCGGTTTCACGGGCCACATCAAGCGCTATATGAAACGGTAATATTAGTGGGCAGGCTTCGCTTATTTTTAGACGCTCTTTAACAGGTACGCCTTTATCTTCTAGCATTTTCATTTCTTTAAGTAAGGCTTCAGGGCTAAGTACCACGCCATTGCCGATAACGCAGGTTACTTTGCTGCGCAAAATACCCGAGGGAATTAGATGAAGAATGGTTGTTTCGCCGTCTATTACCAATGTATGACCAGCGTTATGGCCTCCTTGATATCTAACAACATAAGCGACTCGTTCTGTTAACAAGTCAACTACTTTTCCTTTGCCTTCGTCACCCCATTGGGTGCCAAGCACAACAACATTTTTAGCCATGAATACTAACGGTAATTAAATTAGGCGATAATGTTAGCAAAAAAACTATTGTCTAGCATCTATATTTACCTAAAAAATGTACCATTTTTAGTATAAGAGGCTATATAATTTGCGACGATAGGTAGACTTTAAAGGATCGCCGTCAGCAAGGGCATTTATCATATCTAACATGGTTTTTCTCGCATCACCAAAACCCAAGTCTTTTTTTACTACTTCAAACAACAAAGACAAGGCTTCTTGTGATTTATGTGCCTGTTGTAATTGCACCGCTAGTTCCACTTTAATGCCCAAATCATCGGGTAATTGCGCGTGTTTTTCTTGGAGTTCCAAAAGCTCAGGAGATTCAGACGCTTTTTCGGCCAGCTCAATTTTGCCTAATACGGCTTGGTATTCACCTTGTTGGTCAACAAGGCCTATTGATTCAATCAATATTTTTGCTTGTGGTAAGCTCCCTGTTTCAACACAAGCGTCGGCATAAGCAATTTTAATATCCACCCTAGTTTCATCTATCTCGTGCGCCTGTTTTAATAGTCCAAATGCGCCTTGATAATTCGCTTGAGCTATATGTTCTTTGGCTTCGGCAAACAACTCATCTTCGGGCTTGGGTAAAAAGTTGGCGAAAGTCACTTTTAGTTGCGCTGCATCTTGCGGCCCTGAAAACCCGTCAACTGGCTGCCCATCTTTAACTAAAATAGTGGTAGGTAGACCTTTTACGCCAAATTGCTGAACTATTTCGGCTTGTTCTTCGCAGTTTACGGTTGCCAATAAAATATCGTTAGGATATTGACTAACAAAGCGATTAATCACGTCTAACTGTGCAACCGAGGGCTCATCCCATTGTGCCCAAAAATAAACAACTACCAGCTTTTGGGCAGATTCTTCTGCCATGACCGGACGAAAATTTTCAAGTGTGAGTGGTATTGTGTTTTCATTCATAAAAGTAAGACTTTGGTGTTAATGCATTATGTTATAAATTATGGCGTTAATAATTGCTTTTGCAACACTTCGCGTTCAATTATTAGTAGTTCTTTGTTCAACGCTATCAGAAACCTATTTTTTTGGTACGCAAACGTAAAGTAATGTCTAGTAGAATTAACCAACTAATTCGAATATCATGGCAACGCAAAGACACTTAAAAGTATGTACAAACATCGTATAAATGAATGTTTAAAACAAAGAGAGATAATATGCAAGATACTATTATTAAAAGCGCATCCTTTGATAAAAATGTCAAAAAATATTGGTTAGTCTTCTGGTTACTGCTGTTAGTGGGTACTGTATTTTTTATTCCTTTAATCCCAATTATGGTAATAGTGGTGTTCATAATATCGCAGCGATTGTTGGATGCAATGTCGGCAGAACTCTATGAACGCAAGTTAGTGGTTAGGAGAGGTGTATGGTTTAAAGTTGAAAAATCTATCCCGCTTGAAAAAATTACCGATGTGGGTTTAACGCAAGGTCCGCTTATGCGCCTGTTTAATTTATACAGGCTAGATTTTGAAACTGCTGGACAGTCTGCCGCAGGCGCCTTGGTATCTATGCTTGGTATTGTTGATGCAATTAAATTTAGAGAAGCAATACTATCCCAAAAAGATAAATTACAGCGGCAGCAAAGCGTACCTGATAAAAGCTCTGAACCGCATGAACTAAGCGACTTAGTCGACAGTGTAAAACGCATAGAAGCTTTGCTTGAACAAGCCATTGCACAAACAAAGGGATAAATATATTATGAACAACTCTCGATTCACAAGCTTCTCGCAGTTTTATCCGTACTACTTAAGTGAACACGCTAACCCTACTTGTCGCCTACTGCATTTTATTGGATCGTGTTTGGTGCTGATTGTTATTGCTTATGCTGTGATCAGCGCGCAATACGTTTGGCTGTGGAGCGTACCCATTATAGGATATGGCTTTGCCTGGGTGGGTCATTTCTTTTATGAACATAACCGACCTGCTACGTTCAAATATCCGTTTTATAGCCTTTTGGGGGATTGGGTAATGTTTAAAGATATATTAATAGGAAAAGTCTCTCTATCAGCGCAATCTTCCACGAAAGAATAGAGCTACACCGCAGCCTCGCAGTATAGCTAATTAACGTCCAATCAACATATTACTGAATAGCGCGAAGCATCCACGCTGTTTTTTCGTGCACTCGCATACGATCAGATACCAAAGCTGAGGTAGATTCATCATCAGCCTGTTGTGAAAGCTTAAGTACCTCTCTACATGTCTTCACAACCGCTTCATGCCCTTGCATTAGTAGCTTCACCATTTCAGCAGCTTTTGGTACACCATCTACTTCTTTAATACGGCTTAATTCAGCAAATGCTTTATAGGTTGCAGGCGCTGCTAAACCTAAGGTTCTTATGCGCTCGGCAATATCATCAACCGCAACAGCAAGTTCGGTATAGTGCTCTTCAAACATTAAATGTAACTCGCGAAATTGCGGACCAGTGACATTCCAATGAAAATTATGCGTTTGTAAGTAGAGGGTATACGAATCTGCTAACAATTTTTTTAGACCACTTGCTATTTCTTTACGGTCGCTTTCATTAATACCAATGTCTATGTTTGACATGCTCACCTCTTTATATTGAAAGATTTGACCTTTATTCATGACTATAAGTCTCTGCTTTAAGGCCAGCTGGATGTAAACGGAATCTTATTAGATAAAATAATTTTACCGACTACCGGCTTACTTGTTTTTGTGCTTGCTAATTGCGCTTATCTAGAATGGGAAAATTCTGTATTAACTGTGATCCATCTTCAAAGTGAAGTGTAATCTCGATAGAACCGTCTTTGTTAAGTGGTTTTTGCAAGCCCATAACCATTATATGCATCCCACCTGGTGATAATTCAACCGTAGCACCTGCTTTTATTCTTATGCCATCTTCTAATTCTTGCATTCGCATCATATCGTTTTCCATAACCGTATGATGCAATTGTGCAATCATCGCAATGCTTTGTTCAACCGAAACAGACTTAAGCACTACTGTTTGGCTCGCGCTGTTAGTAACGGATAAATAGGCGGCACCTGTTTTTGCTAGCGCGAAGGTTGCTCGCGCCCAGGCATCGTTAATGCTTACAGATGTTGCCATTTCTAGAGGGATGTTTTGAGCATGAACATTATTGTTGGCGCTTACCGTTATGCTTAAAATAAGCAAACACACAGTTGTTAAGGTAAGCATTGATCGCCTCAAAACTAAGTACAAAAATTGACGAAAAATGCGCAATAGAAAATTTGAGTGAAATGTCATAGCTGGTTTTAACTCCGTATTAAATAATCAAAGATGGATGAATAAGCGCATAGATTCCTGAAATTTTGGCATATGTGCCAATTAGAAAATTACGCCGACTATTGTTCTTAGAATAATTGTAAACGCTTGGCTTCATCAGCTAAAAGCGGAAATGACGCTTCGGGCAAATGCTCGAGTAAAATAGTGAGTTTTTTGCCTAGCTCAACATAGTTGTCTGCCACTACGTTAATGTGCCCCATCTTGCGCTTATCACGAAGAGTTTTTCCATACCAGTGCAAGTGACAGCCTTCAATAGCAATTAATTCTCGGCTAAAACTAGTGCACCCAATAATGTTTACCATCGCTGTAACATAAGGTGTTTTGGTGCTGCCCAACCCAAAGCCTAATACAGCTCGAATATGTTGTTCAAACTGGCAGGTGTCGGCGCCATCTTGAGTCCAGTGCCCCGAATTGTGTACACGCGGTGCAATTTCATTGACCAATAATTCGTCGCCTATTTGGAATAACTCTACAGCCAAAACGCCTACATAATCAAGTGCGTTGGCAATACTGTTGAATAAGTCGTTAGCCTTTGATAATACCGTATCGCTTAGTCCTGTTGCTGGCGCAATTGATACATGCAACTGGCCTTCATAATGTAAGTTTTCAGCAATGTCAAAGCAACGAATATTGCCGCTAGCATCGCGCGCACCAACAACTGAAAGTTCGCGGTCAAATGCAGCCATTTTTTCTGCTATGAGCGGTCCCTTTCGCAAATCAAGCTTGGCAAAAATATCACGTAACGCGTCTAAATCACCAATAGATTGCATGCGCCACTGCCCATATCCGTCGTAACCGTCGCGACTGGCTTTAAAAATTATTTTATCACCAAGAATTTTTTCTATGTCGACAAGCTGATCGGCATCATCTATTATTAAATGTTGACAGTTGGCTATCCCGTACTTTGCTAATAAGTACTTCTCTCGCACGCGATCTGCGCCTGCCATAATAGAAACAAGGTTTGGCATAAGCTTACCGCTTGCTTCAACAAGAGCAAGCAAAGGTTCTGGGATATGCTCAAATTCAACCGTAATAGCTTTTGCTTCTTCAATTGCAAAGGCCAAATCAAATTCATGCACCTGCTTACTAATCGGGTTAACAACCGAATTGTCTTTTACATCTACGGCGAGTACCTCAACACCTAGTGGCACAGCAGCTAAATACATCATTTGCGCCAGTTGCCCAGCGCCTAGCACCAGTACTGTCATTCAAGCTCCAATGTTTGGTTTGAAAGCACGGTTTGGGTTTGTTTTTCTCTAAACGCTATAATATTGTTGCGCACCTCTTTATTTTGTAAAGCAATAATTTGCGCCGCCAACAAGCCTGCATTCGCAGCCCCTGCCTCGCCAATAGCTAATGTACCTACGGCAACACCCTTGGGCATTTGCACAATCGACAGCAAAGAGTCTAAGCCATTTAGTTGACTTGAGCGAACCGGGCAACCTAATACAGGTAAATGAGTGTGCGCAGCAATCATGCCAGGCAAATGCGCAGCGCCTCCTGCACCGGCTATAATAACTTGATATCCTTTATCCTCGGCACCTTCAGTAAATTCAACGAGCAAGTTTGGGGTTCTATGCGCGGAAACAACCTGCGCCGTAAATGCAACACCAAGTTCTTTTAGCATTAAGGCTGCCTTTTGCATAGTTGGCCAGTCTGACTGTGAACCCATTACAATTGCTACTTGCGCCATTTAATATTCTCTCTAAAAAAAGTGACTTATTACAGCCATAGGTTGATAACCAACGAATGATATTAATATAATAAAAGAGGTTGATTATACGAGAAACCACAAAAAAGAGCGACCCTAGCCGCTCTTTTTCTTTTACTGAGTCGTTGGCATTATGTTTACTAAAAGGTTTATCTGACATATGCCAAGTAAACAAGCCCTAAAAAAAAAGACCACTAATGGTCTCTTTTTTATTATTAAGGCTGGCTGAGTTTTAGAAACTAGGCCTTTTGACGTTTCATACTAGCGAAAAATTCGTCGTTAGTTTTAGTCATCGACAAGCGGCTAATCATAAACTCCATACAGTCAATCTCTGACATCTCATGCACAATCTTGCGTAGTATCCACATTTTTTGTAGCTCATCTTGCGTTGTAAGTAATTCTTCTCTACGTGTGCCTGAGCGGTTTATATCTATCGCTGGGAAAACACGTTTTTCAGCTATTTTACGGTTCAAGTGCAATTCCATGTTACCTGTGCCTTTAAACTCTTCATAGATAACTTCATCCATTTTTGAGCCCGTATCAATGAGAGCTGTAGCAATAATAGTTAAGCTACCACCCTCTTCTACGTTGCGTGCTGCACCAAAAAACCGCTTTGGTTTGTGCAATGCATTAGCGTCTACACCGCCAGTTAAAACTTTACCCGAAGATGGAATAACCGTGTTGTATGCGCGAGCCAAACGTGTAATTGAATCTAGTAAAATAACCACGTCTTTTTTATGTTCAACCAATCGCTTAGCTTTTTCAATTACCATTTCGGCAACCTGCACGTGACGGCTGGCGGGCTCATCAAAGGTAGATGCAATTACTTCACCGTTTACCAAGCGTTGCATTTCAGTCACTTCTTCAGGGCGCTCATCAATTAGCAATACCATTAATAAACAGTCTGGATGGTTAGCCGCAATAGATTGTGCAATATTTTGCAGTAACAAGGTTTTACCAGCCTTTGGCGGAGCCACTATAAGCCCGCGCTGTCCTCGCCCTATGGGCGAAGCTAAGTCTAAAACCCTTGCCGTAATATCTTCTGTGCTGCCGTTGCCGCGTTCCATACGTAAACGATCGTTGGCGTGAAGTGGTGTAAGGTTTTCAAATAAAATTTTATTGCGAGAATTCTCCGGCTTATCGAAGTTAACCTCACGGATTTTCAGCAATGCAAAATAACGTTCGGTATCTTTTGGCGGCCTAATTTTACCAGAAATGGTATCACCTGTTCGCAAATTAAAACGTCTAATTTGGCTGGGTGATACATAAATATCGTCGGGGCCGGCTAGGTAAGATGAATCACCCGAACGTAAAAAACCAAACCCATCTTGTAATATTTCAAGCGCACCATCGCCAAAAATATCTTCGCCACCTTTGGCGTGAGTTTTTAGAATAGAAAAAATGATGTCTTGTTTACGGGCGCGGGCTAAGTTTTCTAAACCCATTGTTTCGGATAATGCAACGAGTTCGCTAATTGGTTTGCTTTTTAAATCAGTTAAATTCATATTGGGGGGTCTGTTTTGTTATTACGTATTGTCAAATTTACAAAATTGCAGCCGTTGTCACATCTTCTAAAAGAATTTTGTGTAGGAACGTTTCGCTAGAAGAAAATGTGGCTCGAATGCTAATTTTACTGTGTGTAATTCGTTGGTGCTTGTCTAGGTATCGCCTTTGACGGTCGCTAATTTGATAGATATTACAAGGTAGTATTGTCTATATAACGATACCTAACGCTGGGCGTTAAATGTCGAAAAGAAAGCTAAGCCATAAAAGGTGAATCTTCGTCACACTTTCGCGTGATGTCAGACAGGAACCGACGGTGAGTGAACTAAAAGTATCACTTTATTTAATTATCGTCCAGTTTTTTGTAATCATTAGCAAAAATCTACAAAAAAATATGGATAAAACAAAGCAGCCAAGGTGGCTGCTTTGTTTTTGTTGTTTACACGTGATCGTCTAAAAATTCTTTTAATTGAGCCTTAGAAACCGCGCCAACCTTAGTTGCAGCAAGTGCCCCATCTTTAAACAAAAGCAACGCTGGAATACTGCGTATGCTATATTTAGGGGGTGTTTCATTATTTTCTTCGACATTTAGCTTACCAACTGTTAACTTCCCCTCGTAATCGACCGCTATTTCTTCTAGAATAGGGGCGATCATTTTACAGGGGCCGCACCATTCTGCCCAGAAATCAACCAACACAGGACCTGACGCTTTTAATACATCGGCTTCGAATTTTTCGTCTGATAATACGAGAATTTTGTCGCTCATTCTTTTCTCCAGTTTAGGGAATTGTTGCTGACACATTCAGCAGTGCCTAATAGTGTTATATAGAAGTCGTTTTTATTGCAAGCATCGAAAAGCTATAAGCTATGCCACAAACACATTTAACCGATACGCTATTTTCATCACTTTCGATTCATCCGCTAGTTCAGGCGGGTTTAGCTGAGGCTGGTTTTACCCAGTGTACACCTATTCAATCGATGAGTTTACCTCAACTACTTGCTGGCAGTGATATTGCAGGTCAAGCCCAAACCGGCACGGGTAAAACCATCGCCTTTTTGGTCGCAACCTTTCACTACCTACTAACAAACCCAAAAAGTGACCACGGTACTAGTCCCCGCGCTATAATTATGGCACCAACTCGCGAGTTAGCAGTACAAATATTTAACGACGCAGAACTACTCAGTAAACACACTGGGCTGTCTGTTGCTGCTATTTATGGAGGCGAAGGTTATGAAAGTCAACGCCAACAGCTCGAAAAAGGTGTAGATATTTTAATTGGCACCTGCGGACGCATCATAGATTATCACAAGCAGAACGTTTTTAATCTCGACAATATTCAAGTTGCAGTGCTTGATGAAGCCGACAGAATGTTTGATTTAGGCTTTATTAAAGATATTCGCTTTATGTTTAATCGTATGCCCGACCCAACTAAACGTTTAAGCATGTTATTTTCAGCAACATTAAGCTTTAGAGTACAAGAACTTGCTTACGAGCATATGAACAATCCAATACATGTTCAGGTCGCACCTGAGACTAAAACAGGTATTGGCATTAGTGAAGAACTGTTTTATCCAAGTAATGAAGACAAGGCATTATTGTTACTTACTTTGATTGAAGAAGAATGGCCCGACAAGGCAATCGTGTTTGCAAATACAAAGCATGATTGTGAAAAAGTTTCTGCATGGCTAATCGCAGACGGTCATAGAGTAGGTTTATTAAGCGGCGATGTTCAGCAAAAGAAACGTCTTACTATTTTAGAAGACTTTACTCGTGGTGTATTAGATGTATTAGTCGCCACTGACGTCGCGGCTCGTGGATTGCACATTGAAAAGGTAACGCACGTATTCAACTACGATTTACCTGACGATGCTGAAGATTACGTACATAGAATTGGCCGCACAGGTCGCGCAGGCGAAACCGGCAAGGCAATTAGCTTTGCATGCGAACGCCACGCACAAAACCTGCCGGCGATCGAAACCTATATAGGCCACGATGTACCGGTAACCGACTATAATCCACTGAACTTATTAGATGATGTGCCGCGTCCTACATTCCAAAGAAGACCACCGGCACGTGGACGCAACAATACCCGCGGCGGTCCGCGAAAAGATAATCGCCAAGGGAAAGGGCCACCTCGCGGACCAAAAAGATAATCACAGTATGAAATAGAGACGAGCATATGTTTGTGGAGTCAGCAAAAATGGGGGCATTAGGCACTAATACCCAGCAAGATGAATATTATGCTGCTATAGATTTAGGCTCTAACAGTTTCCACATGGTGATTGTTAGAGTACTCGCAGGCAGTATTCAAACTGTTGGCAAAAACAAACATAAAGTACGCCTTGCCGCAGGCCTAGATGAGCATAACTTTTTGCATGAAGAAGCCATTGAACGTGGATTGTTATGCCTAACAAATTTTGCTGAAAAACTGCAGGACATCCCACCTGATAATATTAAAATTGTTGCTACTG
>JBLHMY010000015.1:0-20451 GCA_047621065.1 Glaciecola sp.
CGCAATCGTATTTTTGGCGAAGCTCAGGACGTAGATGCGAAAGATCATTTGTTTAATGCGTCATACAAAACATCGTTTGGTAAGTTTGTTGGCTATGCATACTTATTAGAAGTTGATAACGAAGTTACACATGCCCTGGACACCTATGGTGTGAGTTTTAATGGTAAAAGCGGTGATAAAGACTTTACATGGCTATATCATTTTGAATATGCTATTCAATCTTCGCAAAGCGCAACAAACGATTTTGACGCGCCCTATATAGCGGCTAAACTTGGTGCTGGGGTCAAAGAATATACCGTCCATTTGGGCTATGCAGTGCTTGGGTCTGATAATGGTCAATTTGGTTTTTCTACACCACTTGCGACCTTGCATAAGTTTAATGGTTGGGCAGATGTCTTCCTGTCAACGCCAGCGCAAGGGTTAGTTGATTTGAATGTAAGTTTATCTACTAAGGCGCTAGGTGGCAGTTGGCTGTTTGTTTATCACAACTATAGTGCAGACAATGCCACTGCAGTTGTCGATGATTTAGGTGCGGAGATAAACGCGCAATACACCACCACAATCAATAAAAAATATGGCGTAGGATTTAAGTATGCAAATTATTCTGGAGAAAGTGGCCGTCCCGATACTGATAAAATTTGGCTATGGGTAAACACTAAGTTTTAGGTATGTACAAGACAATTGACCAGAACCTACTGGCTATATTTCACCTGTGGTGCAGATTGCTACTGTTCAAATACCCCTTGAGTGTTGGCGCAATTACTAGCAGATACAAAAAAGTATTAAGGCTGTTTGTATACTAAAAACACCAAAACAGTGGCAGTACTTTACACATGCTATCTAGTGCAGACTTTGCCTCAAACATTAGTTTAATTGTGCATGTTTGGTGCAGGTATTTCCAGATAATGCACGGTTGTTGCACCGTATAAGAATTTTCGTTTTTTGTGTTCAATAATGTGAGTATCAGCAATTATTTTTTGAATATTATTAATTCACAGTTTCAGTTTTTTAAATATATACAAATCAATCGATTACCCTTTATCTCTCTTATTCCTACATTCAAAAATGTGACGCTCGCCGCTAGCATCATAATGTGGAATACAGATTGCTATATGTATGTGGAATATTACCATTATTGGTATAATAATTTGAAGAACTAGGACAAGCCACATGCATGCTGAAAGTAGCAATACTAAAAGGTTTCTTTATGCTGCAAAACTTGCTGAATTAAAAACATTAAAGCAATTGTCTGATAACTGTCACTTGGTTACTGTAATTTGTGGTGTTATTCACGAGTTTCAAAAAGAGCGCGGCGTTAGTAATGTTTATCTTGCGTCTATGGGCATGCATTATCCACAAAGACGACTCATTCAAATACAAAATAGTCAAAACGCGCAACAGCTTTTGATGGACATTCTAAACAGGCATTATATAGAAAGTAAGCAAAACACTGACAATTATAGGCTGCTTTTCAGCATAACTCTTAGCCTACAGGGTATAGATAACCTGGCGAGGTTAAGAGAGTCGGTAGAAAAACATAAGATTACCCCACTTGAATCAACGCAAGCTTATTGCCGATTAATAGGTAGTTTAATTAGTATCATTTTCGAGGCAGCAGATATCTCCAGTGACACTCGGATCACTATGCAACTAGTGGCCTTGTTTAATTTCATTCAAGCCAAAGAGTATGCTGGCCAGGAAAGAGCGTGGGGAGCAATTGGATTTGCTGAATCACACTTTACCGAAACAATTTGTCACCACCTACATCAACTACAGCAGTCACAAATAGAAAGTATTGACGTATTTTTAGAATATACGGATGCCTCTCATCAATGTACCTGGAAAACCTTGATTCAACATAAAGCGACAGGTGAGGTGATTAAATTTAGACAGTTAATTTCGCAATTACGCGGCGGCGACCCAGTATCATCCGAAATAAGTGAAGCTTGGTATGAGTCAGCCACTCAGCGTATCGACCAAATGTATCTAATTGAATCGTCACTGTCGCAACAATTGGTAGCAGTTTCCATTCGTAGAGTGAAAGAAAGTGAAACTGAATTAAAAGCGCATAAAACCGATATGAAAAGACAGGTTTATTTAGCAGGCTCGTCCGATTCTCCGCTGACAACATTATTCAAACTGGATATACCCGGTTTATTGGGATTAAATGTTGCAAATGAACACAACCAAGCTGAAAACACAAACAGCGCTAAGAAAGGCAACCATCTTCACAAGCCTATGTATGATTTGTTGCTAAAACAGTCAAGGCGGATTGAAGAAATGTCGGGTGAACTAGATGTTGCCAAACAAAGTCTGTCAGACCAAAAGTTAGTAAATCGGGCAAAGTTACTGCTTATTCAGCAGTTAAAATTATCAGAGACCGAAGCACACCATAAAATACAGCAAGCGGCAATGAAACAAGGCTTAACTTTAGCAGGAGTTGCGGAAAACATTATAAAAGTCTCGAAAGGAAAATTCACCCCAGTGACTCGCTTGTCTTAGCGGCAATACAACGAGTTATACAATCCCAAACCACCATGTATGATACCGCTATTTAATCTTATGGCGGCTGCTGACAGATAGATCTCTCAATCGATTGTTCAAGCGCGCAGCTGTTTATTCGCTTAAGTATAGTTCTGTAAACCTTTGCCAAGCTAGCAAGCTATGGTGATTAATCAGACAGTTACTAAGTAGCGATTAATAAATGTGGAATGTTACTACTGTATTATCAGTTAATACGAAATATTACTGTTACCGCACACGTTTCATTGTGTTTTAGGCTAAAAGTTATTCAAAGCTAATTTTTTAAGTCGATTAGACGATGAAACAAGTCCGTTTTTTTGGTATTCTTTCGTGCATAGGTGACAAATACTATTATGCGAATAACCCTGCTGCTCTTATTTTTATCGCAATACAGCGTTGTACTTATAACAATGTGCTCAAAACAATATCGTGCGCTAGCTTAATGCAGTATGGGTTTTAATTTAAAAATCTAATAAATGTTTAATAGCTTGGTTTAAACATAAACTTTAGACAATAAGTTGGATAACAAAAACTATAAAAAGAGGTTGTTTTGTCGAATAACAATTCAAATAATAACTCCCCCAACTCTGCTGATGACCTCAGCCAAAATGGATGGTTCTCACGCTTTTTAGCGACAGTTGAATGGCTCGGGAATTTACTTCCCCATCCTATTACTTTATTTGCATCGCTGGCAATTTTTATTGTAATCCTTAGCGGTATTTTAGGTTATTTTGATGTGAGCGTTATAGACCCACGTCCACTTGGCGCAAAAGGTCGTGAGGTCGACGGTATAATTGAGGTTATTTCACTACTAAATGGGGACGGGCTTAGGCAAATTGTTACGGGCTTAGTTACTAACTTTACAGGATTTGCGCCTTTAGGCACTGTACTTGTGGCGCTTCTTGGGGTGTCGTTAGCTGAGCATTCAGGTTTGTTAAGTACTATTATGCGTTCAATGGTAATGAACGCATCGCCGCGTATGGTAACGGTGGTCGTTGTATTTGCTGGGGTGGTGTCCAATACCGCTTCTGAGCTTGGCTATGTGGTAATGATTCCTCTGGCCGCGATGATATTTCATTCGCTGGGCCGCCATCCTATTGCAGGTTTGGCCGCCGCTTTTGCAGGTGTTTCTGCAGGTTACAGCGCCAATTTGTTTATTGGTACAGTAGATCCTCTACTTGCTGGCTTCACGCAAAGTGCTGCTCAAATTATTGATCCTGAATATACGGTGAGCGCCGAGGTAAACTGGTACTTTATGATTGTTAGTACCTTTTTGATTGCGGGTCTTGGCGCATTTGTTACAGAAAAAATAGTTGAACCTCGCTTGGGTAAATATAATCCTGAAGATGCTACGGTAGACCTAGATAAACAAGAAATTGGTGAAGTAACTGCTATAGAAATAAAAGGAATGAAATGGGCTGGCGTTACATTCGTGGCATTATTAGGCCTATTGGCATTAACCGTTGTGCCAGAAGATGGTGTGCTGCGAAACCCTGAGACAGGACTTATATCAGGCTCTCCTTTTTTAAAAGGCATAGTGGTATACATATTTGTCACCTTTGCCATACCGGGATTCGTATACGGTAAAATTACGGGCAGTATGAAAAACGACCGCGACGTAATAGACGCTATGTCGAAGTCTATGAGCTCAATGGGCTTGTATATTGTTCTGGTGTTTTTTGCGGCTCAATTTGTAGCTTTTTTCAAGTGGACTAATTTAGGTACGGTATTAGCGGTTAAAGGCGCAGCTTTTTTACAAGCCACAGGCTTTGACGGGCCAGAAGTATTCGTGCTGTTTATTTTAATGTGTGGTTTGGTTAACTTATCGCTTGGCAGTGCGTCTGCGCAATGGGCCATTACGGCACCTATTTTTGTTCCTATGCTTATGCTAGTTGGTTATTCACCAGAAGTCATTCAAGCTGCCTACAGAATAGGAGACTCGGTGACTAATATTATAACGCCAATGATGAGCTACTTTGGTTTAATACTGGCCATTGGAGTGAAGTATAAAAAAGACCTAGGCATTGGCACCCTAATAGCCACCATGTTGCCATACACGATGGTGTTTACGGTTGGTTGGATAATTTTGTTTTATCTATGGGTGTTTGTATTTGCCTTACCGGTAGGTCCTGGTGCGCCTACTTATTATCCTGCTGCAGGCTAGTAATTGAGGTATATAGACTACGCAGACAATGCTTTACTACACCTTGAAGCAGGTTTAATGAAGCATTGCTGCAATTCAATCAGTCTAAAACTGCCTAGCCTGCGTACACAAATTAATATCTTTTATTTTATCAAAAGTTGACCTATGAAATATCAGTCACAGACTGGCTTTACCCACAAACAAGCTGACAAAATTGGCGTGCTTATCACTAATTTAGGTACGCCCCAAGCACCTACAAAACAAGCCGTAAAACCCTACCTTAAACAATTCTTATCCGACACGCGAGTAGTAGAATTACCAAAGATTATTTGGTGGTTTATACTAAACGGAATTATTTTGAATACGCGACCAAAACGCTCTGCTGCTGCATATGTAACAGTGTGGAGCGAAGAAGGCTCACCATTATTAGTGCATACCAAAAACCAAGCTAAAGGTCTTGCAAAACGTTTTGCAGATACTTGGGGCGACGATGTTATTGTTGAATATGCGATGCGCTATGGACAGCCGAGTATTGACGGCGCGATTGACTCATTACTGAATGCAGGTGCCCGTAAAATTGTGGTGTTGCCTTTGTATCCTCAGTATTGTGCGTCAACCACAGGGTCGACATTTGATGCAATTGCAAACGATTTCATAAAACGTCGTTGGTTACCCGAATTACGCTTTATTAATCAGTATGTAGATAATCCGCCATATATTAAGTGTATTGCAGACACCATAAAAGCGCATTGGGAAAAACACGGAAAAGCAGACAAGCTATTATTTTCATATCATGGCATTCCAAAAAAATATCTATTAAAAGGCGACCCTTATCATTGTCAATGTCACAAAACCACTCGCCTAGTAACAGAATTGTTGGGCTTAAGTCCCAATGAATATATGACCAGCTTCCAGTCTCGTGTGGGTCTTGATGAGTGGCTCAAGCCATATACCGACGAAACTTTGAAAGCATTGCCAAGCCAAGGTGTAAAGTCGATTCAAGTTATTTGCCCTGGTTTTTCCTCTGACTGCTTAGAAACCATTGAAGAAATTGGCGAAGAGAACCGTGAGTACTTTGAAGAAAACGGAGGTGAACGGTTCGAATATATTGCATCTTTGAATAGTGATGATGCTCACCTAGATATGCTATTTGAGCTGTTGCAAAATAACATGCAGGGCTGGCAACCACAACACGCTGAAAATGAGTTTGAGCAACGCGGCGAGCGCGCAAAAGAGATGGGCTGTGATACGTGAATCAAAATAAACCGACACATGCAAATGATCCCGTAAACTCTAATAACGAGCTTACGGGTGTGTCGGTAACTGAAGTACACACCTACGATCCAATTGACACTAGCAAGCCAGCTATTGAAATTGACGAGAACTTTAGAGCGCCAAATGAACTGTTAAAAGCCCAATCATTAGCAAATTTGCTAGATACGGCGGTTAAACTGCCGTTTATTAATTTTCGAGTGGGTTTGGATTTCTTAGTAGGGTTAATCCCCGGTATTGGTGATTCCATTATGCTATTAGCGTCGTTTAGGATTGTTTATTTGGGCCATAAACTGGGCGTGCCAAGCACACTTAAGTATAAAATGATGCGAAATTCGATTATAGATTACGGTTTAGGGTTTGTGCCTATTTTAGGCGATATTGTAGATATGTTCTTCAAAGGCAACCTGCGTAATGTTCGTATTATGGAAGCATGGTGGGTATCACAAAACAAAACGCAAATTGATGCTATGGCTAAGCGGCAGTTAGATGCTTGGCAAAAACAGCAAGATGACCTAGAAACGTAGCTTAGGATTTATATTCATAAGATTTGAGCATTTCTAAGGAAACCACATCTAATGATTTTTTGTTAGTGGCCTCAAGGACTATGGGCGGAGCAACATTTGCAGCAATGGAATGATACCAACGTACAGCGCACAGGCACCATTTGTCGCCTGCTTTTAGGCCAGTAAAATCGTACATAGGATTAGGGCTAATGAGGTCGTTACCTTGGGCTTTTGAGAATTGTAAAAATTCGTCTGTCATAATGGCGCAGACACTATGGTTGCCAATGTCCGATTCAGGCACATAACAAAAGCCTTCGCGGGTGTAACCTGTGTTCCCGCAGCAAAGCTGCAAGCGTGTGCCGAGCACATTGTATTGATTGGCCATAAAATTCCTATATAGGATGACTGATTCGGTAACTACAGTCTCATATTGTACGTCATAATCAAACTGCTGTTTAGTGATTTAGTCAGTAGTTGTTTGTAAAATAACTAAATTTAGATAAGTGAAGAAATGATGTTAGACAAAAGTAAGCTTACTTCTTTAAAAAATAAAACCACAGCAATAAACGAAGTTAGCGGCAACTACAGCCTGCAAGAAATTGCCAAGTTTGATGCTTTAGCAGAAAACTGGTGGGATCCGAATGGGAAGTACAAAACCGCATTAGAGTTTAATCGCGCACGAGTAGAATATTTCATTACTCAAATATGCGATTTTTATAAACTTGATGCAAAAGCCGACAAGCCACTTAAAGGCTTACGTATTGTAGATGTAGGCTGCGGCGGCGGCTTGGTTTGTGAGCCCCTTGCTAAAGCTGGCGCAGAGGTCACAGGTATTGATGTAAGCGAAATGAGTATTGAGGTAGCCAAACGACATGCAAACATGTCAAAGCTAGACATTACTTATATTCATGAGCATGCGCAAAATTTCATCGAAATTAATGAAACACCATTTGATGTGGTCGTTAACGCCGAAGTGATTGAGCATGTGCCTAACCAAAAAGAATTAGTTGGGCACTGCGGAAAACTTTGCAAGGTGGGGGGCTGCGTGATTATGGCGACCCTCAATCGTACTATTAAATCACTGTTCGTTGGCATTATTGGGGCTGAATACATTATGCGGTATTTGCCAATAGGGACTCACAGTTGGCATTTTTTTGTGACGCCTTTTGAGCTAAACAGCATGGGCTCTATAGCGCGTATGAAACTAATCGCTGAAACCGGTATGTCATATAATTTGGTCAGTAAACGCTGGCGCTTAAGTAAAAGCATGGCGGTTAACTATGTGCAAATTTACCAAAAACTTGGCAGCATTAGAGGATGAGTATTAAGTACACTGTAGGTATAAAATAGTATCCTATAAAAGACAGTAATTGGCGTTTTGATATGAGCCCTTGTATGTTGGTAAAAATAAAAAACCATAAAGGCTATTGCATGAAAATTTATGACACTAAAACTGCTCCCACTCCACGCCGTGTAAGAATATTTTTAGCTGAAAAAGGCATTGATATAGAGTATGTCCAAATAGACTTGGCCAAAGGGGAAAACTTATCACCAAAGATGCGAGCTAAAAACCCAATTGGAAAAGTACCGGTGCTAGAGCTAGACGATGGCAGTTGTATTGGTGAAAGTGACGCCATTTGTTTGTATTTTGAAAGCCTCCACCCACAGCCTGCGTTAATGGGCGTAACGCCTTTGGAAAAAGGCACCATTGCTATGTGGCAGCGCCAAATAGAAATGTGTTTGTTTAACCAAATAGGCATGTGTTTTCAACATACCTCAGGCTACTTTAAAGACCGCATGACACCGGTACCAGAGTTTGGCAAAGTGTCTGGTATTAATGCGAGTAAATATTTGCAAGTGCTCGAAAAAAGACTGGCCACTAATGCATTTATGGCTGGTGACAGCTTCAGTATTGCCGACATTACTGCATTTTGCGCGGTAGATTTTGCACGAGTAGTCGATATTCGCTTAGACGACCAGCAAATTAATCTGCAGCGTTGGTATAAACAAATGAGCCAAAGACCCTCTGCAAGCGCTTAATTTAATCGCTCTTTATATAGGCCTACATGACAGATTAATTGAAAATCTATAAAGCGTCGCTTTTTTTCATTCAATCATGTTAATAAGGGTTGTTAGCTGATCAGCTTCGTTTGCAGGCTTGTCCCATCTGATCCTATGAATACGAGGAAAGCGAAGCGCTATTTTTGATTTGTGGCGATTTGACGGTGCAACAGCATCAAAAGCAATTTCAAATACGAGTTCTTTTTTTACTTCTTTAACCGGGCCAAACCGACCAACGGTGTTGCGTCTTACCCACGAATCTAACTTTTTAAGTTCTTCATCAGTAAAGCCTGAGTAAGCTTTGCCAATAGGCAGCAGTATTTCATTCTGCCAGCAACCAAAGGTAAAATCAGAGTAAAAACTAGAGCGCTTACCGTGTCCGCGCTGAGCATACATAATGACGGCATCTATAACCTTTGGATCGCGCTTTAACTTGAACCATTGACCCTTTGGTCTACCGGCAACATATGGTGCATTTTTGCGCTTAATCATAATGCCTTCGATATAACCATTTGATAGCTTGCTTGCTTGCTGTTTTAAACGTGTTAAGTCTCCTACGCTGCAAAATGTAAGCTGCTGCGAGAGAAATATATTGAGCGCGGTCGCGGGTTTTTCATTGGCTATTTTGTATTCGCTATCAAACAACTTAGCAATTTTGGCTGAACGAATCGATAGCGCTTGTTCGCGCAAATCGTGGTCGCCAATTTGCAGTGCGTCGTAAATAATCAATCCTACGGGAATTGAACTCATTAGCGCCTTGCTAGGTTTCTTCTTATTTAAGCGTTTTTGCAGTTGGTTAAAGCTAGCAATGTGGGTATAGGATTGATGTGTGTCGCAAGGCAAATTAGCAGCAAAAGAAGGATGCAACGCCACCAGTTCGCCATCAAAACGGCCTTTGAGATTTGCGGCTTTTACTGTACTCACTAAGTCAGGGAAACTCGCCGAAATATTGTCCCCGGTGCGACTAAATAAAGCGGTTCCGGTATGGTTGCTCAACAGCTGTGCGCGAATACCATCAAACTTCCATTCAGCCTGCCATTTGTCTTTAGTTATCGCGCTTAGTGTGTTTTCGTCAATAGGGTGGGCTAGCATAACGGGTTGAAAGGTGAGCTTGTTGGTAATGTCGGGCATATGCGCTTTGCCTTCAAGCCACGCCAGTAAATTGCAGTAGGGCGGTTCAACTCCGTGCCAAACACGTTCTATGTCCTCTACGGTAATGTTAGGATTATGCTTCACCCCATATGCAGCGAGTATTTTTTTCATGTAGCGCGCCGACACCCCAATGCGAAGGCCCCGAGTGCCTAATTTTAACAAGGCCCAGCGCTGCGTAGGTGTCATTATATTTAGTAAACTTACTAAATATGGTTTTATAGATTGTTTGGGTAAGGTCGAGAACTGGGTAACCACTTCATCTAAACTAGGCAGGGATAATTCGCGACTGCTTACAATTTGGCTGGCATCTAGTGTGGTTGACCATAAATGTGCAACGGTTTCGCTCATCTCACCTACATAATCGTAGCTAAGGTCAAAAAGTGCAGGGTCAACGCGTTCTACAATAATTTCTTTTATGGTTCGGCGCTTAAAAAACTCAAAGCTTAAGGTGCCGGCTATTGCGCCTATTGCCCAACCTCTATCTGGACTAGGAGTATTGGCTAAGTATTCAAGTACCAACTCGGTTTTAGCATTATTACTATTTAAATAATAGAGATTATCTACAAGGTCTGCGAAGTCTTTCATAGGCGTTGATTAGAGCTTTTACTCGCGATTTTTCCTTTTGTATTAGCTAAAATAAGAGGGGCGTCGCTTATGTTTTCTTCGTCGCCATCACTGTAGCCAACTAAATTTAATGCTTTTGCTTTATATCCCATTTTACGTGCTTGATGCACCAACGCTTGCTCGCGGCCATGGGTCACCCACACTTCTTTAGGGTCAACTTGCTTAATTGTGGTGATCAAATCTTGCCAATCACTATGATCAGAAATAATAAGCGGCAGTTCGGCCCTCCTTTGTTTGCTTCTTGCGCGTATTTGCATCCAACCAGAGGCCATCGATGTGATTACGTTGGGCAATTTTCGTGACCATCTATCACTTAGCGCCGAAGGCGGCGCTAATACTATTTCACCTTTTAGTATCGACAAATCAGGCAAGCTAGCAATTTCAATAAGTTCTCCTAGCTCAATGCCATGGCGCTTATATAGCGCGCACAAATTAACCAAAGCACCATGAATATATACCGGTTTGTGATAGCCTAATTGGCGTAAGGCAATCAGCAAGCGCTGGCATTTACCCAAGGCATATACACCTACTACATGACAAGCATCGGGTAAACGAGACAATGATGACAATAGCTTTTGGATTTCATCTTCAATTGCTGGATGTTGAAATACAGGTAAACCAAATGTCGCCTCGGTTACAAATACATCGCAGGAAATTGGTACAAAAGGCTCGCATGTGGGGTCGGGCTGGCGCTTAAAGTCGCCAGTATGCACCAAACGTTGACCTTTATATTCTATAAGAACCTGTGCCGAGCCTAAAATGTGTCCAGCGGGATATAGTGTTAATTCGCCTTCGTGTAATTTTATTGTTTGCTCATAGGCCAAAGTATGGGTATGAGCAGCATGATCTTCGCCGTAGCGCACGCTCATAATGTCGAGCGTAGCCGCCGTGGCGTATACGTTAGTATGACCGGCGCGAGCATGATCAGCATGAGCATGCGTAATAATTGCATGTTCAACAGGCTGCATGGGATCTATGTAGGCATTTAGCGCCTTGCAGTAGAGGCCTTTTTCATCTGTTTTTATCCAGCAGTGTGGGTGCACGTTTTTTGACAACTATTCAGCGCCTTTGCAGTTTATACGTAAGCGGTCATAAATTTGTTTACTCCTTAGCAAATTTTTAGTAAACAACCGCTTTTCCAACACAGAATTATTTGCATACGAAAATACATAGTTGTGCGAATTGTGCTAACATTTTTACACACGCTTACATAGCCCTATTCGATGGAAAAACCCTATGCCTCGTAAACCTTCCTTAGCCTCCTTGAGTATAAATGCAGGTGCGCCCCCGGCCAAAAACGGGCGGGCTTTTCGTTCTGGTCCCGAATTCGCTAGTACCTTTCACTTATCTGGGGATGTCGACCCTAATGCTTATCAATATGGTCGCTTTGATCAGCCAACATGGGCAAGCTTAGAGCAAGGCTTAGCGCAGTTAGAGGGCGGCGACACCATTGTATTTCCCTCTGGGATGTCGGCAGCGGCCGGCATTTTGACAAGCTTGGTTAATCCCACAGACACTATTTTACTGCCCAGCGATGGTTATGCTCCGGTGCGTTATTATACCGAGCAATACTTAGTTAAATTTGGCGTTAAACTTAAAACAATAGCAACCCGTGATATTGACAATTTTGATTTCGAAGGTATTAATATTGCACTGCTAGAAACACCCAGTAACCCAATGCTCGACACCTTCGATATACAAGCCGCTGCTACCAAAATACATAACAATGGTGGGCTGCTGGCCATAGACAACACTACCCTTACTTTTTTAGGGCAACAACCTCTTGCCTTAGGAGCAGACATTTCTATGAGCGCCGATACCAAAGCGGTTAATGGTCATAGCGATGTGTTGTTTGGGCATGTATCTTCAAAAGACCAAGCGGTAAGTGACAAAATAAGACTATGGCGTAAGTGCTCAGGAAATATTCCTGGCCCTATGGAAACATGGCTAGTGCACAGAAGCTTGTCTACACTAGATGTGCGTTTACAACGTATGTGCGATACCGCAATATTACTTGCCGATAAACTGTGCAAACACCCTAAGGTGGTCTGTGTACGTTATCCTGGACTGCCTTTAGACCCTTCATATAATATTGCTAAGAAGCAACAACAGCATTTTGGTTTTATCATTAGCTTTGAGCTTGAGAACAAAATGGCTGCCGATGCATTTCTTGAGGCCTGCAGTCTTGTATATGTGGCGACCAGTTTTGGTGGCGTGCATAGCACGGCTGAACGCCGTGCGCGTTGGGGCACCGATAATATCGCACAAGGTGTTATTCGATTTAGTGTAGGTTGTGAGCGTGCTGACGATCTTATATATGATGTAATGACGGCATTAGAGCAATGCTAACAGCGTTGCAACAAAAATAACGGCTAGCGCCCTTCATGACAGCTACACAAAGAAGGTAAGGTTAATGTGAATAAATATCGTTCATCTTGTTAATAGTCCGTTTTACCTGATGTTGGTTGTGCTATCAAATCAAACTCCATTATTATGGGGTAGTAGCTCTTTTATATGTGTGGCTTTCGCTTTTTTTCACTTTACGGATTTTTCATATGCCAAACTTGCAGTTGTTTTTTAATCACCTTCGTCAGCTCACTTTGCTGGTCACACTTTCTTTTATGATGGTTTCACCAATACAAGCGGGCTGGGAAGTGTCGTGGATTGAAAAATTTGATGGACAGGGTATTAATGATGATAACTGGACACCACAAATTCAAGCCAACTACAACAACGAAATACAGTGTTACACCGACGACGAAACGTCAGCTAATAGGAACTATGAAGTATCCGATGGCACTTTAAAAATAACCGCCCGAAGACAGCAAATTGTTTGTCCTGGCCAAAATAACACTCCCCGTGACTGGACTTCTGGTAGGCTCAACAGTAAAGATAAAGCTGAGTTTTTATATGGGCGTGTTGAAGCCAGAATTAGGTTTAATGAACTTCGCGGTGGAACCTGGCCTGCGTTTTGGATGCTTGGCAATCGTATTGCAGAAGACCCTGTAAAAGGTGATAACGATACTATAAATTGGCCGAATCAAGGTGCAGGTGAAATCGATATATTTGAATGGTACGGTAATGGTGGTGATAGTTATATTACTAACTTTTATAATGCGTTTACCTTTAATCCAGATCCTAACATTCAGTGCGCTGGGGAAGTTCGCTACCCGTATCCAGGTGGTGCGCCCGATGTACAGTCGTTTCATGATTACGCAATCGAATGGACTGCAGATGAAATTACGATGTTTATAAATGATATAGCAGTGGTGACGCACGATTTGCGTAATTGTCCTCAATATGAAGAACCTATGTTTGTGCTGCTTAACGTAGCTATGGGTGGCTCCTTAGGCGGTGCTGTTGATTCCTCGCTGAACACGGCAACTATGGAAGTAGACTATGTAGCGCACTGTGTTGCCAGCGACGGTAACAATGCCCAACGATGCAATGAAAGCACTCCACAAGGTGCCGATGACGATAATGACGGTGTAATAAACAGCGTTGATAGTTGTCCTGCTACACCTGAAAATGTTCAAGTAGACGCGTCTGGCTGCCAATTTTTTACTGAACCACAAACCGCAGCGCCTTTGCCCACTATTGCTGCTGAAAACGTTATCTCAATTTATAGTGACCAGTACACTAGCATTGCAAACGTCAATACTAATCCCGATTGGGGACAAGCTACGCAGGTGCTTGAGGTACAAATTGAAAATGACAATGTGCTTAAATATTTGGGGCTTAATTATCAAGGCACTGAGTTTTTAAATAATGGGCAAGATGTATCAGGTTTAGATAACTTGTACGTGGATTACTGGTCACAAGACTCTACTGTGTTAAGAATATTTTTGGTTAGTCCCAGCGCTAACGGTCCTCAAGAAACCAGCTTCGAAATATCCGTTGAGGTGCAAGCGTGGCAGCAGTTAGTCATTCCTTTAAGCACATTTGCGGGGGTGGTTAATTTAAGTAATGTAGATCAAATTAAAATAGAGGGTAATGGTACCGTGTTCTTCGACAACATCTATTTTGCTTCTAGCGCAGCCGCCCCAGCAGACAGTGACGGCGATGGTGTTATTGATAGTGTAGACCAATGCCCTAATACAGCAGCAAATACTGTGGTTGACGCGGTAGGATGTGAAATTCCATCAGACAGTGACAACGATGGTGTGATTGATAGTGTAGACCAATGCCCTAATACAGCAGCAAATGCTGTGGTTGACGCTCAAGGATGTGAAATTCCACCAGACAGTGACGGCGATGGTGTGATTGATAGTGTAGACCAATGCCCTAATACAGCAGCTAATACTGTAGTTGACGCGCTAGGATGTCAACCAGTACCAATTGAGATTCAAGACAGCGGCGGCGGCAGTATGAATAAGTTCTTACTTGTTGGCCTATTTCTTATGACGATTATTAGACGGTTTTATCGTTAGCAGCAATCCCTTACTAACGGGTGAATACGCCCGTTCTTATTGCAGCCCATGCACAATGACTAGTTGGTAAATGGCGTATTTAAAGCAGCTACCAGTGTTATTTTTGGTAGGAAGTAATTTACGTTTATGTCGCAACATTTAACCATATATTAGTTTTTCAATATTGCTAATTCTTCATCAACAGCTTTATTTAAGTCCTCGATTAATTTTAGCATATGTAAATAGAAATCAATTTTTACCTGTCTTATAGAAATACTTTCGTTAAGTTCTATTTTAAAAGCATCATCATTTTTTGCACCATCAATATCACTAAATTCTAGGTCTAACTTTATAAATTTAGGATCATAGAAATATTTATTTTTGATTGGATATCATCTAGTTCATAAGATAATTCTGATAGTTAAAAGTACTTTTGTAAAAATACTTTTTTTGTTGGGTAGGACTCATAAGCAATATTTTTATTTTCTAATCTACTGATTGATTCCATAAAAAATCATAGAAACGAGAAATTTCCTTTTTCTACATCAATAAGTGCAGTATGTTGGTTGATATTAAAACTGATATCTAAAGTGTCTTCTTTATTGTTTGGTAACTTGTTTTTGGATTATTTGTGGACGCAAGCATGTCGAGATTTATGCGGTTAAGCTTCTTAAAAGTATATGACTGTGGGCAGTTTGTTAGTGACTGCTTACCAAGTAGCCCAAAAGCTAATTTATGGTTCCTATATTGGTTTAATAATATACAGCGGTATAGAACCAATACATTATATATTCGTACTCCATTATAGAATATTATTTGCTGTAAATTTATGAGTAAGTTAAAGAAAATAAGTTTTTGTGTTTATTAATTTATTGTTCAATTATATACAAAGAGCTTAAAACGAGTGAGAGCTATGCCCAATGTGCGGAGTAATTACCTTAATGCTAAAAAATACCATTCAAAAATTAATAATTAACGGGTTAATTTTACTAATAATGTTGATCCCTGTTCGTGTGTTTGCTGAAAACAATCAAGTTCTGCGTCTTTTAGTGTGGGAAGGTTATGCTCCACAAGCACAACGTGAACAATTTATAGAACATATAAAGGAAAAATATTCGGTTCAGCTTACCCTCAAGGTAGATTATATTGTTGAAGCAGAGGACGGTTTTGAGGCTCTACGTTTAAAAAAAACTGATATTGTAAGTCCTGCACACAATAGGATTAATGATAAACGCTTCAAAATGATTGATTCAGGCCTGTTGCTCCCCCTAAATTTAGATTACTTGCCTAATTATAAACAACTCAATGCGTCGTTTACGCAATTAGACCACTTAGTTAAAGATGGCGTGCACTATGGCCTACCTTTTGCGTGGGGGCCCTATGGTTTGGTATATAATACTACTATGTTTGATGAAGCTCCCGATAGCTGGGAGGTGCTGTGGGACCCAAAATATCGAGGCCAATATAGCATTGCTGATTATGGCGAAATTAACATTTATTTGACTGCTTTAGCCATGGGCTACGATGCTCAGGCCCTAGCAGATTTTGAGCAATTGAATAAGCCCAAATTTATCGCAAAACTTGCAACTTTAGTCAACAATGCGCACGCGTTTTGGGTAGGCGTTGACACTGCCGATGACCTGCAACAAAAAACACTAGCATCGTCTTGGGGTTTTGCGTTGCCAGAATTAAAAAAACGGGGGGAAGTGTGGAAATGGGCTTATCCTAAAGAAGGCGTGCCCGGCTGGATTGACAATCATGTGATAAGCAGTGAGTTGGCTTATAAACCCCAACTCATGCGAATAGCGCACGAATGGGTCAATTTTACTATAAGTGCCGAATTTCAATCTCAGGTTTTGGTTCAAGGATTAAGTACTAACCCTGTAAACGTGAAAAGCTTCGAATCTGCCACAGAAGAGCAAAAACGAGGCTTGTATGCCCAGTCGCTTAATGATCCTAAGGCCTTAATAGTGCTAATGCCAGAGCTCGACCGTCGTACTCGCAACGGGATTAATAATTTATGGAATAATGCAATCAAAGGTCTTCAAGTTGAGACCGATGTTATGCACAACAAATGACAATACGCAAACGCCCATTTAATTATAGCCTGTCATACACATTGGCTAAAAATAGTGTTCTGGTAACGCTAATTGTTGGCTTTACCCTTAGCTTCATTCAAATTGGTCTTGACTATGTTCGTGAACAAGATGCTATGCAAAAATTTGCTACAGAAATTTTGGCCGCTAATCAGTTTGCTGCAGCCGATGCTACTTTTCATTTAGACTCACCGGCGGCAGAAGAAGTAGCCAAAGGTATTTTGCAATACCATTACATCACATTAGTTACTATTACCAATGAGTTGGATGAAATACTGGCTCAGCGCTTCTCTACCGTTGCTACTAGCACACAAAAAAGTCGTCGATATAATATATTTGGTGAGATTAAGACATTTAATCAACGCCTGTATTCTATAACGGGTGAAAACATTGGTAACTTAAGTATTTATATCGATCCTGCTTTAGCTTCTGAAGGTTTTGTGGACCGCTCGTTGTTGGTACTTATTTCTGGTCTGATACGAAATATCTTAATGGCCTTTATTCTTGTTTTTGTTTTTTATCTTACCATTACGAAGAAAGTTATCGCTGTGAGCTCGGCGCTTAAAAATTTAGACCCAAGCAAGCCCAACAACAATCGTATCCCAGCGCTAAATATCAACAAGAAAAATGAGCTTGACGACCTAGGCGAAGGCATTAATCGTATGTTGGAGATCATGTCTTGCGATATTAAAGAGCGCGAGCAGCGAGAACAAGATCTTCATGCTAGCCAAAAAGAGCTTACCTTTCAGGCTAATCATGATGCACTAAGTGGCTTAGTAAATCGCCGAGGGTTTGAACATTTATTAAACCAGGCAATGCAAAGCAAAGCGCCCAAGCTTGTTTTGTGTTACCTAGACCTCGATCAGTTTAAGATCATTAACGACACTTGTGGACATATAGCAGGCGACGAATTACTGCGCCAAATTAGTCACCTAATACGCACCCATATTCGAAGTGATGACATGCTTGCGCGTTTAGGCGGTGATGAATTTGGCATTTTAATGCAACATCGTGATGTCGATGAAGCTGGTGTTGTCGCGCAAAAACTAATTGATCAAATTGGTCAGTATCGTTTCTTCTGGGAAGATAAACCGTTTGTCATTACAGCAAGTATTGGGATAGCTTCAATTAATGAAAAAATTCAAAACACTAATGACTTGTTGCGAAATGCAGATATTGCATGCTATACGGCAAAAGATGCAGGTAGAAATTGCTTTCGTATATACGAAGAGGGAAAATCAGAAGCAGCTCGGGTGCATGGCGATATGGAGTGGGTGAATAAAATCAATCAGGCACTCGAAAATGATGACTTTTGTCTATATGCCCAAATAATTAGGTCAAACATAACAAACGATGAAACCGGCCTTCATTATGAAGTATTGTTGCGCATGCTTGATGAAAATGGCGCGATTATCCCACCTAACGCTTTTCTGCCCGCAGCAGAACGTTATCATTTAATGACAAAAATAGACAAATGGGTTATTCAAAACCATTTTGAATACCTGTATATGCACCCAAAGCACCTTGCCGATGTAGCGCTTTGTTCTATTAATATCTCTGGTCCGTCTTTAACAGCGCCGGGGTTTCAGCAAACAGTTATCGATAGTTTAGAGTTGTATAAGATTCCGGCGGCTAAAATATGCTTTGAAATAACAGAAACAGCGGCCGTATCCAATCTTACTGATGCCGTTGCTTTTATTGATGCAATGCACAAAAAAGGCTGTCGCTTTGCACTCGACGATTTTGGCACCGGGTTATCATCATTTGCTTACTTAAAATACCTGCCGGTGGATTATCTAAAAATTGATGGTATTTTTGTTAAAGGGATTGTTGATGATCCGATAGACTATGCCATGGTCAAGTCAATTCATGAGGTGGCCATAGTGATGGGTAAAAAGACAGTCGCAGAATTTGTTGAAAATCATGATGTTGAATTAAAGTTAAAAGAAATTGGGGTTCATTTCTTTCAAGGTTATGGCATTGCTAAACCTTGCCCTGTAGCGCAATTAAGTACGAGTATAAAGGCACATTCAAACTCAAAAAGTTAAAGCTTTTTATTGTAGATATGCAACATCCCACATATTCAAAATAGTCGATATACCGTTAGTAGTTAATAGTTTCATTTGCTAAAGCGGGCGTACGCAGCGGCAGGCGAATTGCTTTTAGACGTTGTTCTAGGGCATAGCCAAGACCTATAAGTGTTGGCTCACTAAACGCCGGCCCCATAAACGAAATTGTAACTGGAAGACCTCGGGCAGTGAAACCCGCGGGTAATATTAAATCGGGGAATCCAGAAAGGTTGGCTAAGATTACCGGAGATTCTCTACTGCCAGCAGAAACAGAACCAATTGATGGTCTCTCTATTAGTTCAGCTGGTGTGGGTTGCGTCGGGTAAACAATGGCATCAAGTTGCTCTGCATTTATCAATCCGGATATAGTTGCTTGAATTAATGGCAGCGCATGATCGCGCACGGCCGTGTATTTATAATTATTAAGGTCTTCGCTTTTGTCTTCTTTCATCATCAAAGACCAGCGAGTTGCATTAGGTATAGCGCCACCTTCATTCTTAGCCGTAAGCTGCATCGCTTTTGAAATAAGTTCAGTAAGCGTTTTAGGATATTGTGCCGGTAGAGTGGCCAAATACTCAGCTATTTGCGCTTTAAACTCTGGATAGCGGATTGCCCGATAAAATTCACCTCGAGATTCTAATAACCAAGTGGGAAACTCAATGTCTATAATTTGTGCACCCGCATCGCGCATTGACTGCAGCGCAGATTCAACTACCCAATCAACCTCGGCATCGCTGCCCATGAACACTCTAGCAACACCAATACGGGCCCCTTTTAAGGAGCCAGCATCTAAAAATTGCGCATAGTCTGTTTTATATCTATCTGCACTTTTGCTTGTGGAGTCGTCGGCTTTATCCACCCCAGTCATAACGCCTAGTGCAACAGCCACGTCAGTTACGCTTCGAGCCATAGGCCCAACTGTGTCGAATGACAGGGCAAGGGGCACAACACCATCGCGGCTAAGTAAGCCATGTGTGGTTTTAAGGCCAACTATACCGTTGGCACTTGATGGATATCGCACCGAGCCTCCGGTATCTGTGCCTAATCCTACTGAGGCAAATGCAGCAGCAATCGCTGCGCCCGTGCCGCCAGATGATCCCGAGGGAGAGCGCGTTGGGCTATGAGGGTTACCAATTTCTCCGCCTAATGAACTAAGAGCATCTCCAGAAGCAAATTCACTCATATTTAACTTTGCTATAATAATTGCCCCGGCATCCTTAAGTTTCTTAACAACAAAAGCATCATCGGGTGGATAGGAATTTTTTAATAGAAATGAACCAGCAGTTGTAGGCATATCTGCGGTGTCTAGATTGTCTTTAATTACGACTGGAATTCCATGCATCGGTGATCTACGACCTTTTGCAAGTCTTTCTGCATCTAAGGCTCGAGCCTGAGACATTGCATTGGGGTTCAAGTACAGCACAGCATTAAGTGCTGGCCCTTTTTTGTTGTAGGCATCAATCCTATTCAAATACAGCTGCACTAACTTTTCTGAATTTAGCATACCGGTATCAAAAGCGTTATTGATTTCAAGAATGTTTGCCGATGTTAAGTCTATTTGAGCAGCATACGAATTATTTGGGCCTAACAATACAC
>JBLHMY010000016.1:0-19922 GCA_047621065.1 Glaciecola sp.
ACCAGCGCATTTCCTGCATTTGTTGTTCTGGGGTAAGGGTTGAATCACTAAACTCTGTTTCTATCCAGCGCTTAGCTGCTTGTGCGTCGGCTAGCGCCATTTGTACACTTGTGCCAAGCAAACAGGTGCCAAGCAATAGTGGCGTAAATAAATGCTTTATGTTCATTGCAATATCCTTAAAACAAATTTGTGTGTGGCTGGTGTCAACCCCAGCGTAAAATAATAATAAGTACCAATACTGAAATAGCGAAGGCCACCCATATACTCAGGTCGGTCGCGCCTAGTACTGTTAAGTGCAAAAACGCACTCGTTAATAAACCAATAAATAAGCGATCGCCACGTGTGGTGGCAATGGGTAAAAACCCTTTTTGCTGCCTACAAGGACGTTTTATTTCCCATACCGTCATTATGAGTAGAATAAACAATATGCCAATAAAAAATAACGCGGTGGGCTGTGTCCAAGCCATCCAGCCAAATAACGATATACCTTGTGATGCACTATCTTGCATAAACCACCCTACGTATACACGTATAATTAAAAGGTTCAACGGTGTTTATGCAAGGGTAATGAACGGACATTACACTCTGCCTAAAGCAAAACCTTTGGCCATGTGATTACGCACAAACCAAATAACTAAAACACCTGGGATAATTGTCAGCACCCCTGCCGCGGCTAACAATCCCCAATCAATACCCGATGCACCAACGGTGCGCGTCATAATAGCAGAAATAGGTTTCGCCTCTACCGAAGTAAGGGTGCGGGCTAATAAGAGTTCAACCCACGAAAACATAAAACTGAAAAACGCAGTTACCCCTATACCAGGCCCTATCATGGGAATAAAAATCTTAATAAAGAAGTGGCCAAAACTGTAACCATCGATATAAGCGGTTTCGTCAATTTCCTTTGGCACACCAGACATAAAACCTTCTAATATCCACACCGCCAAGGGAATACTAAATAAACAGTGAGCAAGCGCAACTGCTAAATGCGTATCAAACAACCCTACCGACGAATACAGTTGAAAAAACGGCAGCAAAAATACTGCTGGGGGCGCCATACGATTGCTCAACAACCAAAAGAAAAGATGTTTATCGCCTACAAATTTATAACGGCTAAACGCGTACGCAGCAGGCAAAGCCACGGTTAAGGTAATAACCATATTTAGTGCCACATAGGTCATTGAATTAACGTAGCCCATATACCAAGAAGGGTCGGTAAAAATAGTCACGTAATTTTCAAAAGTAAAGTTTTGTGGCCACAAAGTAAGTTGGCCTAATATTTCTTGATTGGTTTTAAACGACATTATTACCAACCAATAAATAGGGAGCAATATAAAGGTCAGGTAAACACCCAAGCCCACCATTTTACGCCATGAAACATGTTTAGCTGTCACTATGACTTACCTTGTGTTGCTTGAACTCTAGGGCCGTCATCTTCTTTTTCGTAGGTTAAGGTAGTGAAGAATAACCATGAAACAAACAACACAATTAGGAAATAAATGAGTGAGAATGCCGCTGCTGGCCCTAAGTCGAATTGTCCTATCGCCATTTGGGTAAGCGATTGGCTTAAAAAAGTAGTCGCGTTACCAGGTCCTCCACCGGTTAATACAAAGGGTTCGGTGTAAATCATAAAGCTGTCCATAAACCTTAACAAAACAGCTATAATCAAGACCGATTTAAGTCTTGGTAATTGAATATAGCGAAATATCGCCCAGCGAGATGCACGGTCAATTTGCGCGGCTTGGTAATAAGCATTGGGTATAGCTCTTAAGCCTGAATAGCAAAGCAATGCAACTAGTGGCGTCCAGTGCCAAACATCCATTAACAAAACAGTTAACCATGCATCAAGACTATTAGATGTATAGTTGTAATCAATGCCTATTGCGTTAACCGCCCAACCAAACAGGCCTATGTCACCGCGCGCAAACACTTGCCATATTGTGCCCACCACATTCCATGGAATTAACAGTGGCAGTGCTAATAAAATAAGCACTAAAGAGGTTTTCCAATTAGGTGTTTTAGGCATAAGTAGCGCAATAAATATACCCAACGGAATTTGAATAGCCAGTACGCTAAATGAGAATATAAACTGGCGAATAAGTGAGTCGTGCAAACGGGTGTTGCGAAGAACTTCTTGATACCACTCTACGCCAACAAAATAAGCTGTATTTTGGTCAAAAATATCTTGTACAGAGTAATTCACTACTGTCATTAAGGGAATAATGGCAGAAAAAGCGACCAGTACGAACATAGGCAATACTAAAAACCATGCTTTATTATTGCGGACTTTTGCCATTAGCATCTCCGTGGTGGGCGTTGCTTATAGCCTCAGGGCCTTGTGCTTTGATATTTTGGGGTACTTCATCTTTATGCCCAAAAAGGTATTCATCGACGTATAGTTTTACATGCGCTTCAGGTAGCTCAAAATGCACTCGTTTAGCATTGCATTGTTGATGCTCACCAATGCGAATATGCCATTGTTTTTGCAAAAATCGGACCGTCACAATTTGATGATTTCCAAGTTGCTCTATAAATTCAACTTGTGCACTATGGCTAGTGCTTGTAGCGGCATCGACAAGTTGAATAAATTCTGGCCGTATACCCACTTTGATATTGACACTGTTATTTTCACTGCACCGCCTAGATAACGCTTGAATAAGTTTAGGCGCAAATTCAAACTGTGTTTGTTGATTAACTAGCATGCCATTTTGTAAACTCACTTCCACAAAATTCATACCTGGACTACCAATAAAATACCCCACAAAGGTATGGTTAGGGCTATCAAACAACGACTGCGGCGTGCCAAATTGGACTATTTTTCCTTCATACATTACCGCTATTTCGTCTGCAAACGTGGCCGCTTCTAATTGGTCGTGAGTCACGTAAATCATCGTGATATTGAGTTTTTCATGGATCTCTTTGAGTTTACGGCGCAGCTTCCACTTTAAATGCGGGTCAATTACGGTTAGCGGCTCGTCAAACAAAATAGCCGAAACATTTTCGCGTACCAAGCCCCTGCCCATTGAGATTTTTTGTTTGTCATCAGCGCTCAAACCTTTCGCTTTTTGATCAAGAATATCAGTTAAGCCTAAAAGTGCAGCAATTTCTAGTACTCTTGCACTGATACGCTGCTTCTCAACTTTCATATTTTTTAACGGAAAAGCAAGATTCTCACGCACTGTCATGGCGTCGTATACCACAGGAAATTGAAACACTTGCGCAATATTGCGCTGCTGTGGACTAAGCTCGTTTACCCGTACATCGTCAAACAGCACATCACCGTGTGTTGCAACCACCAGACCAGAAATAATATTTAACAGCGTACTTTTACCGCAGCCAGAGGGTCCAAGAAGCGCATATGCTCCGCCCTGCTCCCACTTATGTTCAAGACCTTGTAAGGCATTAGTTCGCCCGTCATAACTGTGGGCTAGTTGACGTACAGTGATACTCGCCACTAGCCCACCTGCGTTTTTTTACTAGAAACGTGCGTGCTTGAACTTGCGTGTAGTGGCCAACTGACGGCACTACCGCTTTGGTCAAATACATAAATATCTTGGAGGGCAATGTAGAGTTTTACTGCTTGATCATTACTAAAATGATGAATACCACGCATGTGAACAACCCAATTTCTATGGTGTATACTTGGGTCTTGTACCGACACGTGAAGGTAGGTTTCAGATGTGCTTATTTCTGCCAAGTCTACTTTTGCATGCACACATATTTCAGGTAAATGAGTGGACGCTAAATAAACTTGGTCTGGCCGAATAGCGCAGTGGTATAAGCCATCTCCAACGTTTGCTAAACGCCCACTTTTAATATAGACATCTTGATCGGCTACTTTTAATTTTTGCGCAAATGCCTGCATGTCAAATTGATTCATAGGCGGCTCATGATACAGGTTCGCTGCATTCAGGTTAGCTGGCTGATAATACTGCCGCAGCGCGTCGCCGCTTTGAATAACTGTACCTTCATGCAAAAGTGTTGTGCTACCACCAAGCGCTAATGCTTCGTGAGCTTCAGTCGTGGCATAAATTGCAATACTGTTTCGCTGCTTAAATAAGGCTTTTAGTTCAAAGCGTAGAGTTTCACGTAGTTTATAATCAAGATTAACTAGCGGTTCGTCAAAGAGGATAAGTTGGCTGTCTTTAACAAGTGCTCTGGCCATTGCGCAGCGCTGTTGTTGGCCTCCTGAAAGTGCTAGGGGTTGTCTTTGCAAATAAGGGCTTATATGCAGTAATTCGGCTATTTCATTCACTCTGCGCTTAATTTCAGACGACGATAGTTTAGCAAGCTTAAGTGGTGAAGCAATATTCTCCCACACTGTAAAATGCGGATAATTGATGAATTGCTGATACACCATAGACACATTGCGCTTTTGAATGGCTTTGTGGGTAATATCTTCGCCATTAAGCAAAATTTTACCGCTTGTGAGCTTCTCTAAACCGGCAATTGCTCGCATTAACGAGGTTTTTCCAGCCAAAGTACGCCCCAACAAAACATTAAATGCACCTGATGCAAAGCATAAATTAATGTCTTTTAGATAAACTTGGTTGTTGATTGTTAAACCAACATTTTGCAATTCCAACGACAAAATAGCACTCGCAAACACTGTTTACTTTCATTAACAAAAACATAACATAAAGTCGCCTCTCAAGGCAGTTATTTATTATCTAAATAGTCGTATTTGCTTATGCTGAGTTAGTACGAGTACTTACTCAACAATTCCTGATATTTCGTGCTTTCTTTGACCCTTTGTAGCTGGGCATTAAACAGCGCCAATTGACCCTGAGTTATGCCTTGACGGCTAAACATTACGTACGCATTACCCGTTTGCATTGTAATACCTTGAGCCACAATATATTCCGATAATGCTTTGCGCCTAAGCATTGAAGCTCCTACAAAACTGTCTTCTAAGAAGCCCGCAATGTCTTCGTCCAGTAACCTTGCAACATTTATTTCGCCTATCATCGCATTTACAAATAGTTTTGATTTCTCAGGATGGTCAAGTAACTCAGCAACTTCTTCGCCATAAAGGTAGTCGGAAACTATGCCAATTTGGCTGCCACCTGCAATAAATTCAGTTAACGATTCGTATCCAGCGTGTGTTTGGTCGTCCTTTCGAATGTACAAAGAGAACTCTTCCATTCGGTAGGCGTCGCTGAAAAATGCAAATTGCTCTCTTGCTTCCGTTTTAGAAGCGCCCAAAAGGATATCGATATCGCCCTTTTTAAGGGCCGCTAATAAATCGACCCATGTGCCCTGTTCATATTTTAATTCGCAGCCTATTTGCTCAATAACCCCTGAAATCAATTCAATATCTAGCCCGGCAACACGACCACCTACATCAACATATTGATAGGGCTCCCAAGCGTCAAAACCCAGTGTTAGTTTACATTCTTCAACTATGGTGAGTTGTTCGTCAACGGCGCTAGAAGCAGCAACGGTAGTTTCTTTAACCTGTTCTAGAGAACTTGCGGCTTCATCTTTTTCGCTTGCAGGAGAGCAAGCAGCAAGAAGGAAAAGTAATGGTAATAAACGCTTTTTCATAGGTATTGCCTCTTAAAGATTAACTGAAGTATAAGACACATTTTAAAATACGCTAGTTTTGCAACATATAATTTACAAAGGGCATGCTGCTCAACTTTTTCACGCGGGTTAATCGAACATAATCATATTTGCATAAAAGGCTGTAGAGCAATTTTCTTTTCTATTTATTATAAAAATATAGAACCAACTTGACTATGTAAGTTATACGTTACCATTATCAACTAATTCCAATTTGGAATTCTTGTGTATTAAAATTGTTATACTTTATTCTAAAATCAAAACTATTATCTATTTTGTAGCTTTTATATGTATTATCTACAAAGGAAAAATTGGTAAAGCTCGTATAAGTTAATTTGCATAACAGGAATCATAAAGCGTGGAGACAAGACGTATTTTCAATCTAATCTTATTATTACTCGGACTATATTTACTCGTTGTCGTTTTGTTGTTTATTTTTCAACGAACTCTTATTTACTTCCCTACACCAGAATATCCTCATAGCTACCGGCAAATAAGTCTGCAAAACGAAAATGTGAGTATTGAAATAATTGTTGTAAATGAAGATAATAACAAGGCCTTCATTTACTTTGGCGGCAATGCCGAGGCGGTAATAGCAAACGCCCAAGACTTTAGTTTTGCGTTTCCAAACCGGACAATATACCTAGTCAACTACAGGGGCTATGGCGGCAGCACAGGTAAACCCACCGAGGCAGGATTATTTTCAGATGCACTGGGCCTTTTTGATAAAATTCAAAATGATCATACAGAAATAGCCGTAATAGGCAGAAGTTTAGGAACCGGCGTCGCAATGTATTTAGCCGCAAATCGTGCGGTTGACCAAGTAGTGCTCATTACACCATACGATAGTATTTTAGCCTTAGCTCAAAACCGCTTTCCTATCTTTCCCATGTCTTTTTTATTAAAAGACAAATTTGATTCTTTTTCGTTAGCAAATGATGTTAAAAACGATGTGTTAATAATTGCTGGCGCAAAAGATACCTTAATACCAAATAAACACACCCAGCGATTGGTGAATGAATTAGGTCTTGAACATACCAAGCTAATACTTATTGATGAAGCAGGTCACAATGATATTTCTCAATACCCCGTTTTTTATCGCAGTATAAAAGCTTTCTTGAACTCAAATAATAATCTTGCAAAGTAATAAGCATAATTTGTTATTTCTTTTCAAAATATATACGACAATTACTTAATTTTTGACTACACTAGTGTTGTTAAAAACCAAACAAATACCGCGTAAAACACTTCTGGCCGAAATCACTAAATTGATAAAAAAAAGCTTTTATTTATGATATCCAAATTTGACAAAATCAGGCCATATAGCAGCGTCGATTTAGCTGTGGTATTAAAATCGCTGGTAAACAATAAAGAGTTTATAGACACCTTAGTTTCTTTTAGATTTCCGCACAGACCTAAATTTACCAAGCCAATCTTGGCACTCTTTATGAAACTGTTTGTCACTAAAAAGCTGGCACCTGTTATTAAGCTCTCTGATTTTCAGCGCTTAGTTGAACCCTATATGCAAAGGATGATTAAACAGACCACCACCGGGCTAACCGTGTCGGGCTTAGCGGGTTTAGATATGTCCAAACCTTGCTTATTTGTAAGTAATCATAGAGACATTGCGCTTGACCCTGCTTTTGTTAACTGGGTGCTGCATATTAATGGACAAGATACCGTTCGAATTGCGGTAGGTGATAATTTATTTGGAAAAAGTTGGGTATCCGATTTGCTTAGGTTAAACAAGTGTTTTGTAGTAGAACGTTCTGTTGAAGGCAGACGCGAAAAATTAAACACCGCAAAGTTATTAAGCGAATATATTCAGTACTCATTGCAAATAGACAAACAACATTTATGGATAGCGCAGCGTGAAGGGCGTGCTAAAGACGGTATTGATAAAACCAACCCCGCTATTGTCTCCATGCTCACCCTACACAAACCTAAAAGTATCGCATTTAGTGAATACGTAAATAAATTGAGAATAGTCCCTGTTTCAATTTCATACGAATTTGACCCTTGCGACGTAAGTAAAGCAAAAGAGCTACAGCAATCTGAAAACAACGGCGTATACGAAAAACCCGATAATGAAGATATGCGTAGCATAGTTGACGGCATTACCGGCAAAAAAGGCAAGGTTCATGTGCACTTCGGACAGTTAATTGGCAGTCAATTCTCTAACGCTAAAGAAGTCGCACACTTTATTGATACAGAAATACTCGATGGTTTTTGCATATTTGCTACGTCGCAAGTTGCCTTTGATATATTAAAGGCAAAACAAACAGACACCGTATTTGCGGCCAACAGCGAAAATAACCAATATGATCGAGCGCATCAAGCTGCATATCAGTACTTATCACATAAACTAGCTACACTTAACGAAAGTGAACAACATAAACTAATACTTATGTATGCAAATCCGCTTTTGAGAAAACAACAGATTACTATTTAAGCTTGATAATGACGACGCTGATTCAATATTATCTGTTTACGTCTTAGTAGTACAAAAGCTCCTATAAAAAATGTAAATAACATCGACATACTGCCTCCGCCACTGTTTGGTTGTGATATTTGCGCGGGCGGTTGTATAACAACGGGAACAGAATTAGCATCGTTAGGATCGGTACCTGCCTGAAATTCTGCAAGGTTGCTGCTACCGTCATTATCGTTATCTAGCTGTGCATCACTGGCGTTAAGAGGATTCAGGTTGTTTTGTGCCTCATAAGTATCGGGCATTGTGTCGTTGTCATCATCGGTGTCGGCGTTGTTACCGGTGCCATCTTTGTCGGTATCTATTGTTTCTGTTGGGTCTAAAGGCAAGTCGTCATTATTATTATTGACTAAGTCGCCATCGGAGTCATGATTTCCATCTAGTCTAAACTCGTCTTGGGGAAGCCCTGCAAATACTAAGCTAACGGGTTGTATCAGGCCGCCGGCACCGGCTTCAACAAATACATTTAAAAAAGCGCCCGTTTGGCCATCATATTTGAGCACTTGGTTGGTATCGCTGCTGCATATATAAATATGACCATCGGGACCAACCGTTATACACCCCGGTACACCAAGCCCGCCGCTACCGGGACTAATAAAACGTCCTAAAAAATTACCGTTACTATCAAACTCGCTCACGTCTTTGCTACCCGCATTGGTCACATATATATTTGCATTGTGACCTATGCCTATATGTTCAGGTTTGTTAAGGCCCTGACTACTGAATATTTGTGGTAGCGCAGCCAAGTCATTTACCTGAAAAGACAGCAGCGTGTTGCTGTCTCTGGCTGCGGTAATAAGTCTATTGTCCGATAAAATAACGAAGTCTCTCCAAACCTCAGGGCCAGTTGCAAAAGCTAAGGCTTTATTGCCATCGGCTGATAAATCAAACGATTCAATATCACTTCTGCCAAGACCGTTATTAACCAAAACAGTGGTGTCATTTTGAAAAGCTAAATGCGCAGGGAAATTGGATCTGAGCATATTTCTATCAATCACCTTTGTGACAGTATTAGTTTGTCTATCAAATGCGAGTACATCGCTAAACGCAATAAACAATAGCTGCTGAGAATTCGATAATATGGCATCAGAACGAAATGAAAAGCCTCCAACAGGCACTGCTAATAAACTTGTCACAAAATCTCCAGTTTGGCTGTTGTAGCGTAGAATATTGTCACTCCCCGCACTAACAACCCAAGCTTCAGTTTCGCTTAAGGTAAACGGTAGGTAATAATCAGCAACTCCATCGTTATCATCATCAAGGTCTTTACGATCGCCAACACCGTCTTTATCGTTGTCTTGGGTTTCTTGGAAATCATTGTCTAACTCGTCGTTATTAGCCCCAACTCCATCGGCATCGGCGTCATGTGTATTTGTAGGGTCAAGTGGTAAGGCGTCAGCTTCGTCGTTTGTGCCATCGTTATCGTCATCATCATCGGCATTATTACCGGTGCCGTCTTGGTCAGTGTCTAGTTGTTCACTAGGATCATTTGGAAACGCATCATTATTGTCACCAACGCCGTCTAAGTCTGTATCTGTTGCTTCGCTTGGGTCAAACGGAAATGCGTCACTATTGTCAAATATTGCGTCGCCATCACGGTCAATCACACTTGGGAATAGCGTAGCCACTTCGGTTTCGCTTATTGCAGGACGCAATGCCGCATTTATGTGCGCAAAACTATTGATAGTTGCAACGTTGTTGGCACTAATTACGTCACCGCAGGCTACCGAAGCACAAATAATGCTGGGGTTTGAAAATATAGGCAGCCCAAAGTCACGATTAACATCACCGGTGCCAATTGAACTCATAACCGTATTAAATTTGCCTTCCACAATTAATGCGCCCGCCGCTGGCTGCGTTCCTTGTGAGCGATCCTCAACACGCTGATGTCCGGCTCCAAAGTTGTGACCAACCTCATGGGTGAAAGTATCCATGCAGTTAGATCCACCGCTTATTCCCACATTGCTCACATTTATAAGAAAGTCCATTTCAGGATTGGGAAACATCGCTATTCCACATACCTCACGTTCGTTTAAGTCGTGAGTGCGGATCATGGAAACTAAATCCGCGCCAAAGGTATCACGCAACTGTGCAACGTTTGCCAAAGACGGCTCAGTTGGCGTATTAGTGTCATTATCAAGCGCATCGCGTAGTTGATTAAGCGCAACAATGCTTGACGGATTCGGATAATCAACAAACTGCGTATGCACCAGGCGCAAGCGCATATTAATGCCACTATCAAAAAATGTTTGGTTAGCTTTAAACACCAAATGCTCTAAAAGAGTTTGCGTCATTTCATTGGGGAAAGTATCTGCTATGTTCCTTGTGTATAACAGCATTATATCGACAATCACTGGGTCGTTGTTTGCGCCCTGCTGATTAGCAGCTTGCCTAAGAGTAGTGGATGAACTGGTATATTTACCAAAGGCTAACGGTGAATATATCTCGCCAATAACATCGTTGTTATACATGCCCGGCATGAGTCCAGACAAGCCAACATCGACCACAAAAACCTGATGCCCGCGCTGCTCAATTACGAGATGTTGACCATTGCCAAACAGTTCGCCAAAACCGCTAGTGAGACCTTGCGTGTAAATAAGAGTCCAATCTTTTTTGGCGGTTTTGAATGAAGAGGAAAAGGATGTTGTGCCCTGTTTGTTATGGCTTACTTTATTTACATCGATGTTAATAAATACTTGCTGCAAATTAAGCGCAAAACGATAGCCGCCGTGACTTTTTTGCGGAGATAATAATTGTTTACTTGGTGCAGTAATTTTTTGTATCGAAGGTAACGTTATCTTTTTTAAATGTGCAGGTGTATCAAAATAGGGATCAGCGGCTTTTACAAACCCACTTAAAAAACCACTTAATACAATAAAAAAAGCCAACCAGCGTGTTCGTGTAAACATAAAAGCCCTTGAATCAACTAATGTAATTTCAGCTTTAAACAATAAACATCTCGTCTAACTAAAGCAACCGTGGTTGTGATGCACATTAACAATGTCTTTTTACCGAACTATATAAATATAGCATATCTAAGGCAACAAGTACGATCAGCCAATAGGTGAACATACTGATTAAGGCAACTTATCACTACTAAAAAACACTATAAAAAAAGGGCCAATAAAGGCCCTTTCATCTATATTACCTGTAGGATACTCTACGCGTACATCGCTGTTTGTAGCTTTTTCATCGCGTTCTTTTCAATTTGACGAACCCGTTCTGCAGACACCTGATACTCGTCGGCTAAGTCTTGTAACGTAAGCTTGTCATCAGACAACCACCGAGTTTCAATTATATGCTGGCTGCGAGTATCGAGCGTTCTAATTGCTGAATACAAACGGTTTGATGCAGCGAGGTCTATATCAGAATTAATTACTGAAGTTTCAACATCGGTGCTTTGATTTTCTAAGTATTGTGCAGGGCTGAATGAGGTCGACTCATCATCATCATTACCTAAATCGAAAGCAGTGTCTTGGCTCGCCATGCGCGATTCCATTTGTAGCACTTCTTTGGTGCTCACATTAAGTTCTTCAGCTACTTTTTGCACCTCGGCATGAGTGAACCAACCTAAGCGTTTTTTGGCTTTGCGTAAATTAAAAAACAATTTACGTTGCGCTTTAGTTGTGGCAATTTTTACAATGCGCCAGTTTTTTAATACAAATTCGTGAATTTCAGCTTTTATCCAATGCACGGCGAAAGACACAAGTCTAACCCCTACATTTGGATCAAAACGCTTTACCGCTTTCATCAATCCAATGTTACCTTCTTGGATTAAATCGGCTTGCGGAAGTCCGTAACCAGAGTATGATTTTGCGATATGTACTACGAAACGTAAGTGCGACATAACTAACTTACGCGCAGCTTCTAAATCTTCGTTTTCAAACAAACGAATAGCCAACGATTTCTCTTCGTCTGCCGATAACATTTTTATGCCAGACACTGCCTGAACATAACTCTCGATACTACCGCCATGAGAGACTGTTAAAGCTAGAGAAGATTGAATGTCATGCTTCATTGTTACCTCTTTACTGTGCGACGCTTCAAATGCGCCGCGTTGATTATGTGTTACGCATACGACCTAGAAATAGACCGTAAGTTCGACATAATAATTTCAAGTTCTGCTTATTCTGTCATATATGAGGGTTAACCTCATAAACTCAAGCCCATATCACTATAATTATATACTTTTTAAGTAAAAAGTACGCAATTAATTGAATAAACAAAGTTAATAGTTAATCTTGGTGTCTACAAATGTAATAATATAAAGTGCACCTTGTTGATAATATTGAGATGTTTTTCATCTCTAATAAAACAAGTGCATAAATTGGCAAGGTATTAAATACCTTGCATCAGCAAGTTTGACAAGCAATTTGCAATGAAAACCATCGCGTTTTAGGCTATGAACTATTATTCAAAGCCGGTGCGCAAAATTGTTTTGCTGCTGTGTCACCTAACGAAGCAACCAGCAGTATAGTTAAGCGCTTTGGCCTCAATACTCGACACATTAACGAGGTAATTGAAGTTGTTGAAAGCGCCAATTTAGATTACATTTATGTAACAATATATGAATAGAATATTGAATCCATTGTATGCTTTTTTTCGTAACATGAAAATATGAAGTGGGCCAATAATATAAAACAAACTTTTAAATAACGGTCAATTATTATGATGAATGTGTTCGCCCGAGAGCCTGTTTTTACGCTAAAAAAAGAAATTTTCGCATATCAGTTCATATATCGTAACGGGTTAAACGGCAGTTTTCCCCTTGCCTTAACAAGCATGGACCCATATGACGAAGTTCGTTCAGGGTTAAATATCGACGAGTTAATGCAAGTCAACATGACTATTATCAATCTATTGCCCGAAGCGTTGGAGGAGTTTGCAGAGATGTTTTCACCTAGCGATGTAATAATAGAAATTTCAGAAATCAACAGCAATCCTAAAGCTGCTTTGCTCTCGCAAATCATTTTTTTGAAGACCCAAGGTTTTAAGTTAGTAGCTAACCAGCATCAACTGCAGTGGCCGGAGTTTATGGAACATGTGGATTTTTTGAAGCTAAACATTATGAATAATACGCCTACAGAGATTAAGAACCATAAATTAAGATTAGCAAATACCAACGTCAAATTGATTGCTACTAATGTACATTCTCAATTTCAATTTGAGCAATGCCAAACCTTAAACGTCGATTACTTGCAAGGCTTCTTTTTCTTAGAAAAAGAAAAAGAAGATAGCAACCCTTTGCCAGCAAATAAAATGGCTTACATGCAACTTATAACTCAAATAGCCAGACCCTCTTTGGACATTAATGCACTAGAAAGTATCTTTCAAAAAGACCCAACGCTATCGTTTTTATTAATAAAATTTATTAATAACCCACTGGTTAATAAGTCTCACAAAATAAGCTCCATTGGCCATGCGCTAAGCTATTTGGGAGAATTAATGGTAAGACGCTTCGTAGCGATAATTAGCTTAGCTGGGCTAAACTCAGATAAACCAAGTGAATTACTAAACCTGTCACTGTCACGCGCCAAGTATTGCGAATTACTGGATGAAACAATCCACGGGAAATCAGACGCTATGACTGCGTTTTTAGTCGGTTTATTTTCATTAATAGACATTATTCTTAGCAAGCCAATGAATAATCTATTAGTCTCCCTTGAGCTTGATGAACGTATTACTACTGCATTACTCGAACATGACGGACGATACTGGACTATTTTATCAACGACAAAATCGATAGAGTCAGGAGATTGGGGGACGTTATACAAGCATTCACTTGACCTGAAAATACCAAAAGAACACATGTTTGACCTGCATAGACAATCAATTCGCTGGCAAAACGATATGACTCAAGCTATTTCACCTCATTTTCCTGTAGCTCACCCCTCAAAGACAAGCTAGGTATTTATTTCGGTTCAATTTCATTTACATGTTTTTGTACTGACAAAAATGAGCCTAATAAGCCTAAAAACACCGACAGCATTAGCATAAAGGCTAGTGCCTGAATGTTTAAACCGGTGATATCAAGCTGTATTTGGTATTGCTGCATAAATTCATCTAAGCTCCAGCCAATCCAAAGGAGAATAAGGGTAACCGTGGACCACGCCATAAGTCCGCCTAAAAAACCAAACCAAAAGCCAGTATATAAAAATGGGCGTTGAATAAACGCATCAGTCGCACCCACCAGCTTCATAACAAGTATTTCGTCACGCTTACTTAAAATATTTAATCTAATAGTATTGCCAATAATAAGTACAACCGCAAAAAATAGTAAAATGGCTAGTAGGTAAACCAGTTCTTTTGCTATCGACAACAAACTATACAGACGCTCTAACCACTCTATATCTAATTTGCCAATATCTACTTCGCGTTCCTTACGCAGTTTGTCGAGTAAAATTCCCGCAGCGTTAGGTGATGCGTGCTTTGAAGTAGGCACCACTAAAACAACTGGGGGAAATGGGTTTTCATCCAAATAGTCTAATGCTTCACCCAAGCCTGATAATTTTTGGAACTCTTCTAAACCTTGCTGTGATGACACAAACTCAACGCTACTAATTTCGTTCCAACTGTTTAAGCGCCCAATCAATTGCTGGGCTTGAGTGTCGGTTACATCTTCTCGCAAGAACAATGATATTTCAGACGCCTGCTGCCATTGCTGCGTAACCTGCTCGGTATTTTCAACCATAATATAAAGCGTACTTGGCAGTGTAATACTAAAACCCAATACCCCAATTGTCATTAACGAGGCAAAGGGCACCCGGTATAGTTCGCCTAAGCTGTTAATGCTTTGGCGAAAATGATCTGCAAAGAACATGAAAAATCGCTGCACAAGACCAACCTTATGATTGCTAGCTTGCTGGCGTCCTTTAAACAATAAACTCACGACCAACCCTCTTCTTGCGGCGATAGTCCATCGGTGATCATGCGCCCACCTTTTAGCGTGAGCGTTCTATATTTCATACGCGCAATTAACCCCAAGTCATGGGTTGCAATAAAAACGGAAACGCCAGCACTATTAAAATCTTCAAACAAGCGGATTATTTCCATAGACAGCTTAGGATCTAAGTTACCCGTAGGTTCGTCAGCCAGTAGTAAAGGCGGCCTGTTAACTACCGCTCGCGCAATACCAACGCGCTGTTGTTCACCACCTGAAAGGGTAATAGGTAAGCTTTTCGTTTTATCACGCAGGCCTACCATTTCAAGTGCTGCATCTACTCGTTTGTATATAGTTTTACGTGTATGCCCTTCAATAATGAGCGGCAGCGCAACATTGTCAAACACCGATTTGTCCATTAGCAATTGGTGGCTTTGGAAAATCATGCCTATGTCGCGGCGAATATAAGCAATTTGTTTACGCTTTACTTGGCCTAAATCATGGCCGTTTATTAAGACCCGCCCCACGTTAGGGCGCTCCATTAAGCTAATAAGTTTTAACAAGGTGCTTTTGCCCGCGCCTGAATGGCCGGTTAAAAAGGCCATTTCACCTTGCTCAACATGGAAATTGACCTTGCTAAGGGCTTGCTGACCGCCAGGATAAGTTTTGCTGACTGCTTCAAACTTTATCATTATGCACCTTGGTTAATGGAACGCTCATCGTTGCTATATACTTTATATGTAGTTGGTCAATAGTTGCTATACAAAAAAACAATATTTCATACGCTATATTGCAGACCAAAAGCTGCTTATTTTATTCAGAAAAAAGCGCGTCTACAAATGCTTTTGACTCAAACGTTCGCAAATCGTCTATCCCTTCACCAATGCCAATATATCTTACGGGAATGGCAAATTGGTCGGCCAAGGCAAAAATAACACCGCCTTTGGCAGTTCCATCGAGCTTGGTTAAGTTAATACCGGTAATACCTACTGCTTCATTAAATATTTTAGTTTGGCTAACGGCGTTTTGTCCAGTGCTTGCATCTAACGTAAGCATTATTTCATGGGGCGCCTGTGGATTGAGTTTTTTCATTACCCTTACCACCTTTTTAAGCTCTTCAATTAAATGCTCTTTGTTTTGCAAACGCCCCGCGGTGTCAGCAATTAATACATCTACCTTTTTAGCTTTTGCAGATTCAATTGCATCATATATAACAGAGGCACTGTCGGCGCCTGTATGCTGGGCCACCACCGGTATATTGTTGCGCTCGCCCCATACTTGTAACTGTTCAACAGCGGCAGCTCTAAAGGTATCTCCGGCGGCTAACATAACTGTTTTACCTTGCGCCTGAAATTGCTTTGCTAGTTTACCAATAGTGGTTGTTTTCCCCACACCATTTACCCCTACCATTAAAATAACAAACGGGTGTTTATTACCTTGGGAGTCGGTGGCTATACTGAAATCTATGGGAGTATGCACTTTATCTAGAATAGTCTGCATTTGTAACTGCAGCAAAGCCGACAAAGCTTCGCCATCTTTTAACGATGATCTTTTTGCATTTTTGGTTAGCTCATTAATAATTTTGTTGGTTGTATTCATACCAACATCGGCTAGCAATAGTTGAGTTTCCAGCTCTTCATATAAATCGTCGTCAATGGTTTTACCCATCAATAAGCTACTGAATCCACTGCCAATGGTATTTTTTGTTCTGGAAAGGCTCGCTTTTAAACGTGTAAATAAACTGAATTGAGAGGCTGTATCTTCTTCAACTTCTATCTTAGCTTCAGGCAACTCCTGTTCTTGAAAATCTGCTGGGGTTTGTGAAACTGTTTTGGTTTCACAAACCATGGTCTCTAACACAGGTGCCTGCGCCGCGGGTTTATCGCTTGCAGCCTGCTCGCTATCTGGTGCTTGCACTAAGGGCTGCTCTGCCTCTAACTGCGTTTGTGACTCTGCCTCTATTTGTGGAGCAGGGTTAGCACTTTCTTGCTCTGTCTTATCTTTCTTAAACCAACTGAATAATTTTGACATCTTTGTGTACGCTTCGCTGTTTAATTGTTGGTATAATGATGGTACTCGTACCTTAATCATACCACTTTGTAACCTTATGTCACCAACCCCGAAGCGCAGAAAATCATCAATCCACGCACATCGTTCCAAAAATGTGAAAACTAGCCGTGGATTAGTCCGTATTATCGCGGGTGAACACCGCGGGAGACGTCTTCCAGTGCTGGTACATGAGGGTTTACGACCTACTGGAGATCGTGTAAAAGAAACACTATTCAACTGGCTAATGTCGGCGGTAAATAAGGCTAACTGTTTAGATATGTATGCCGGTAGCGGTAGCTTAGGCATAGAGGCCCTTTCTCGCGGCGCTCTTCACACTGTATTTATTGAGCAAGACAAAGTTGTTGCCCAACAAATAAACACAAATTTAGACACACTGCGCGAAACCAACAACGCTACGGTGCTTAACACTAACGCGTTAACGTACAGTTTTAGCGACATGGCGAATGGCCAATTTGATATTGTTTTTATTGACCCACCATTTGGTAACGAAATGATCAAAAACAGTATCAATAAGCTAGTAACCGATAATATGTTAGCAAACAATGCCTATGTGTATATAGAAACAGGTCATAATGACCGCTACGATATGCCTGCACAGTTTTTACTGATTAAAGATATTAAAACCAGTCAGGTTAATGCTTGTTTATATCAGTTGGTCATTAAGTAAGTAATTAATTGACGTGTAGCAAAGTTTTTTCAAACACCGGAAAAAAAAGGTTGGAAATTGAACATACTTAGCCCTAAAAAACTACTTAACAGTAAATGGACGGCAACAACGCCGGTGGACAAAGAAAAACATTTTTTAGTGGTCACAGTAGAAGTAGATGACGACCAAATAATTAGTGAGTGCGTGCTCCAGGCAGTCATGTCTAAACGCGATATTAATATTGAGTGGCATGACCTCAAGGATCCCCATCAATGGGTGCAAGGCTGGAAGTGAACAGAAGTTTTTCGTATAAACAACAGCGTGCTTGCTAAACAACTCGTGAGTTGCGTAAAAACATAACTATAAATTACTCTTACTAAGGTCAAACATTATGGCTGTGAATGTTCATGAAATTTAACGTTTTTTTAATTAATTTATCGCGCTCTAAAGATAGACTCGCACACAGCGCTAAGCAGTTAAATGCTTTAGGAATAAAGTTTGAACGATTGGAAGCAGTCGATGGCGCTAATCTCACTTATGAGCAAATTCACCGTAATTATGACAAAGCTGCCAATATAAAGCGTTATAAAAAGAATTTGAGCGCTGGCGAGGTAGCCTGTTACTTAAGTCATAGACAGGCGTGGAAAAGAATCATTGACGATAACTTAGATTACGCAATCATTTTAGAAGATGACGCTGTAGTAGATATCAGCTTTATTGACTTACATGCAGCATTGAGCAAATTACAAAATTGGGATTACATTCGTATTGCACATTTTCCTGAAAAATACGCTATTGATGAACGCGTAGATATAGGCTGTAATCACAAACTGGTTCATTTTAATAAAATACCGGTTAACACCGCGGCCCAAGCGGTCAGCTTTAAAGGCGCCAAACAATTGTATTTAAAATCAATGCAATTTTGCCGGCCAATAGATATCGATTTAAAACATTATTGGGAAAAAGGGTTCGACCTAATTGGATTAACACCCTGCTATGTGACTCCAACGGCTAAATTTGAAAGCAATATAACATCCATTTCATATGACCAAGGTAGAGAAAAAGCAAGTAAATTTGTGCGTCGACTGAGGTATATCTTTAATTTTAAAATACAAAATTTTCTCAACAAAAAGCAAAGGCCTGAATTAAGCAATTACGTAAAGTAATGTTGATGCCAGCACAAACGATGAAAATTTATTTTTGATTCTCCAGGACAATAATAACACTTGTATGGGCGCTACCTTAAAGCCTATAGCAATTTTGGGTATAGCTGTCATTATACCGAACGTGAAAAATGTGAAGACTTAGTTATTCGCCTACGTTATTGGAATTTGTTTACGTTCCCACCTACAACTCAACACTTAAGCCCAAATTACTAAGTCCTTGGGCAACTATATCGTCGCGCAGATCTTTTACAAACTCTTTGGTAATTTTGTTAGTCCGGCAATATTCAAGCAGACTAAGTTGCGTTTCTATTTCGTATTGCATTAATGGGTCTTGTTTAATTTGTTGGCTATCTAGTTCTTCTTCAGCCGTAGCTAATATAAATGCTTCTACCGAGCCTTGACTAAGTTTAGCAATAGTGACCGCTACCGTTTCATGTTCATTACTAAAATTCAGCAGCATCGAGCTTAGGGCCATGCAATAGTCTAATGCTGGATACACACCAAAACTATCAAAATTATCAACGTCCGGAATAATTTCCTCTAGTTTTTCTAGCTGAACGGGTGCATTAAATTTATTTTTAGGTGACATGCACCATTCCCAGATTAAATTTAAGGTGGCCTGCGCCGCGGCTGGGTCGCCAAAATCGTTGGATTGACTAAACAATTGATAGTTTGGCAGCATTCTTTGCATTAGCGCACACCCAAATACAATATCGTTTGGAGATGCTAATTCACGGATTTGAGCAAAAGTGCTCAGTTTTGTGTCACGCGTTTTCATTACATAAATCCTGTTTTTATGCGGCAATATGCCTGATGTAGGCGGTAACGCCATTAAGTAGCATTTGAATGGCAATCATCACCAATATCATGCCCATGAGGCGTTCTATCGCGCGAAGACCTTTGTCGGTCAACAAACGATGAAAAGGCCCTGACATTAGTAAAATAACCGCGGTTAAACCCCACGCTAATAAAAGCGCCAGGCTCCATTCCATCATTTTATCGGGTTGTTGATTAGCCAATAAAATAAGCGCCGCCATAGTCGATGGCCCAGCAACCATAGGCACAGCCAAGGGCACAATTAGAGGCTCTTCGCCTTCGGGCAAA
>JBLHMY010000017.1:0-19428 GCA_047621065.1 Glaciecola sp.
CGTTAGCGACCACTTCCCAATCATTCCCATTTAGTTGGATACGGATAACAGAAACACCGTGCGCGTTAATTTCCTTTCTAACAAACTCTGCGTTACGCTCAGCGCCATCAAAATGCAGTGCATCAGTATCGATATACTCGTGATTAACGCATAACAAGCCGTCGATAGAACTATTGTTTAATGGAAAAAATTTCATTCCATCGTGATGCATACCAACAGCGTTGGCTTGGTCAGTGGCCGTATTGGTACCGTCATCTTTCCAAGCAGCAGCTTTGTTATTTAAAGGCGTTCCCCACGGCGCTAAAACCTGCGTAGTATATCCTTTGGCTACAGTAACAGCGTCTGTTTTAGAACCCGCGATAGAGTCAAACCCAAGTTTAACAGCCTGACGTAAGTTAGTTGTAGCAGGCTTTTTAACAGCGCAAGCACCTAAACCAAAGGCACTAAACATGGCAAGAGCAGACATCGCCGCGCCACCTTTTAGAAAAGTACGTCTTAATATTGTTTTTTCAAGAACAGAAGAAAAAGGTTCGTTTCCACTAGCATTATACTTGGTGGGGTCAAATGTTTCTTTACTCATAGACATATTCCTGCGTTTTAGTTGAGGTGAATTAAAGCCAAGGCCATTATTTGTTACGGAATGAAACAGCTATAGCTCACAAAAAATCCAAAAAGCATTTTAAACATTTCAAGCTTTTTTGTGACTGATAAGTCAGTTCTGTTAACAGACAGAATGCAGAGATTTTTGCATAATCGTAGGTTGCCATTTGCGGTGCGTAGAATGGGCTTAATGGCCCCATCGGTGAAGGTATTTGCGCCCATGCTGGCGTTGGTTAACTCGCGTGTGATGAATTCGGCTAAATGTACGTCGGTCAATGGTTGCAGATGGTTAGAGGAAGCCGCCTTGGGTGATGTGTATTTTGATGATGTCGACAATGTTGTAACGGTCTAATTACTCTGGACAATTAGTATGACGATTTTTGTTTGCAAAAAAGCGAAGAGCTAATGCTAGTTATGCTCAAAAGCTGCCGAAAGCCCTATGGACGGCTAATGCGGGTTTTGGTCTCTACAGTGGAACTTAGCAGCAGAATTAGACAGTAAAGGGCTGTGTGTTCAATCGGTCAATGCACCATTGCTTGATTAATATCAATAGGCTCCTCCCTTTCTTAGTATAAGTTTCTAGTATTTTCTGTATGTTACTGAGGCTTATTAGCAATTCGACAATGTAAGATAAAGGAGATTAAGATCGCTAATTCACCATTTATGGAAAGTATCGGTAATGTGATGCGAACTAAGCATTATTTTATGAACCACTCATGTTTATACGCATGTTGTTGGGCAGTATTTTTATGTTTATTCTCATTGTCTTTAGGAAATTTGTAAAGATGCATTAAATTTGCAGATTAAACGAAGAGTAAACACGAAATTTCCGAGCAAGCAAACATTTGTTTTCCCTTGCAAATGATGCACTAGTGGGTAAATTTGTGCTATAATTTAGGGAGTTTTCAGACACATGATAGAACAGTTTGCCAATTTTAGCCGCTCAGCAAATAAGCTGTGAAAAACAAGACAGAATTCTGTTTCAAGATATTGATTTGTCAATAAACAGTGGCGAACTTGTTATGCTAACCGGCGAAAATGGTGCCGGTAAAACTAGCTTGCTGCGTATATTGGTTGGCTTAAGTGTGCCTAATACTGGCCAAGTATTCATTAATGGGCAAGCGATAAAAGACGATATTACGGTAGCAACGACTGGTGTTGTATATGTTGGACACAAACTGGGCTTAACTGGCTTGCTAAGCCCTATCGAAAACCTACAGTTTTATATGAGCATGATTGGCAAGCCATGCCAAGACATTAATGAAATACTCCATGTGCTTTATTTACTCGGTCTTGACGGTTTAGAAGATTTGCCGCTTAAGCATCTATCTGCTGGTCAGCAGCGCAGGGTTAGCTTAGCCAAGTTATGGCTGAACAAAAGCGCAAATTTATGGGTGCTCGACGAGCCCTTTACAGCACTTGATATAGCCACGGTCAGCTTGCTTGAAAAGCATATTGAAGGTTTTCTTAAGCAAAGTAATGGCATGAAAAATGCTAAGGGTTTAAGCGGGGCTCAAACAAAGCCAAAAAATGATGATATAGAAAATGGTGCAGTGATTATGACGTCCCATCAAGCAACTAACATTGCACATCAGCAAACTATTTTCGATTTAGAGTTCGCTTGGTAATGGCTTTGGAATCATCATTTAATAAGCAGCGTAATGATGTGCCTAGAACGAGGATTCTTGTGGCATTATTAGCGGTGGCTAAACGAGACTTTTCGCTGGCTTACCGGCAACGAGCTGAGCTTATGCAGCCCTTGATGTTTTTTATTATGGTCATTACATTGTTTCCCTTGGCCATTGGCCCGAATCCTGAAACTTTGCAACTGGTGAGTGGCGGTGTTGTATGGGTGGCTGCAATACTGTCTTTGCTAATGGGGCTTGACAGACTGTTTCGTGATGACTACAGCGACGGCAGTTTGGAGCAAATGATAATATCGCCAACACCCCTTTACATGGTGGTTTTGGTAAAAGTTATCACGCATTGGTTAGTTAATATTGTGCCTTTGTTGCTTATATCGCCAATGCTTGCATTATTTTTAAACATGACTAATACGATGTACTTAACACTTATACTTACGTTGTTGTTAGGTACCCCTATAATCAGTTTTGTAGGTGCAATTGGTGTGGCATTAACCGTTGGACTACAACGCTCTGGGGTGTTGGTGGCATTGTTATTAATACCACTGTTTATTCCGTTACTAATTTTTGCCACGTCGGCAATAGAATATGCATCAATGAATTTACCTATTGGCCCGCTCCTGGGTTTTATGGCATCGATGCTATTATTTACACTGGCGATATCGCCAGTGGTTATCGCATATTCATTAAAGGTGAGCCAAAACTAATGTGGAAGTGGATAAATTCATTCGCGCAACCCGAGAAAGCTTACGGTGCTTGTAATTTTTTAATGCCGTTTTTTGTGACGGTGTTATGCGTGTTCTTGCCGCTAGGCATAGTGTGGGGACTTGTGTTTGCACCCACAGATTACCAGCAGTTTGATGTGTACAGAATTATTTATATTCATGTGCCCAGTGCGTCTTTGTCGTTAACTGCATATATGGCGATGGCTACAGCCGCTTTTGTAGGCATTGTTTGGCAGTGGCGAAGTGCTTTTACCACCATGCTGGCATTGGCGCCCATTGGCGCCGTGGTGTGTTTTATTTCTTTGTTTACAGGCGCTGTGTGGGGCAAGCCAACATGGGGTACTTATTGGATTTGGGACGCTAGGTTGACATCTCAACTTATTTTATTATTTTTATACTTGGGTGTAATTGCACTTTATGTTTCTTTTGATGACAAACAACAGGGGGCTAAAGCTTCTGCGGTAATGGCCATGGTAGGGGTGATCAACATTCCTATTATTAAATACTCTGTAGATTGGTGGAATACGCTGCATCAGCCTGCCTCCATTAGTAAATTAGACAAGCCTTCCATGCCTGCGGAAATGGCAATCCCTCTTCTTATTGCTATGGTGGGAATGGCAGGTTATATAGGCACGGTCACCCTCATTCGGATGAAAAATGAATTAATAAAACGTGATGCTCATAGGCCGTGGGTTGCCGATATTTTAGAAAGCGAGCATCAAAACAGTAAACCTTTTATTCGCAGGATATGGTGGGGTGTGATTGCTTTGTTGCTTGTTATTGGCGCTTATTTTATGTATCAACAAGGCGTAAAGTTTGATAGCTATGCCTCGTTCATAGATATGAGCGGCAGAGGATTTTTTGTTTGGTTAAGTTTCAGCGTTAGCTTATTCGCAATGCTCGTATTATTGGTAGTAAGCGTATTAGACAGAAAAACAATTATTGACCAAGCAAGAAAACAAAAAAAGCGTGTAGAACGTATTATGAAAGCCCGCGCAGCAAAAGCAGCAAAAAAAGCAGTTGTCGCCACAGGTTTGTAGCCCTTATATATTTTACTGATTGAGAAAACTAATGAACCAACGAAGAAAACAAAGACTATTTGCCGTTACCAGTATTATCATCCTTGTTGGTGCGAGTGTCGCTATTATGCTCAATAGTTTAAGCGACAACGTTGATGTGTTTTATACGCCCAGCGAAATTATTGAGGGGAAAGATAGAACAGGCGTGAAGCCTTCACTAGGACAGCGTCTTCGTATTGGCGGCATGGTAGTGCCGGGCAGTGTTTCACGTGATATTAATTCGTTGGCGGTAAGCTTCGATTTAGTCGATATAGGGCCCGCTGTCACGGTGCAGTTTCAGGGTATTTTACCTGACCTGTTTCGCGAAGGACAAGGAATAGTGGCTAACGGTACATTAGAAAAAGCAAGCTTAATTATAGCACATGAAGTACTAGCTAAACATGATGAAGAGTATATGCCACCGGAGTTAGCAGAAAAAATGAAAGGTGTTACACACATACCACCAGCACAAGGGAGTTATTAATGATACCCGAAATAGGTAATTTCACACTTGTTGTTGCCTTAGTTATATCCATACTATTGGCAGTGTATCCGCTATGGGGGGCACAAACTAACAACATGACTATGATGAAAATGGCCCGTCCGTTGACTGTTGGCCTATTTGTATTTACTTTAATTGCTTATCTTTGCTTAACCCATGCTTTTTTGACTGACAATTTCAGTGTCGCCAATGTGGCGCAAAATTCAAACAGCGCATTACCATGGTATTATAAAATTACCGCCGTGTGGGGCAGCCATGAAGGCTCCTTTTTATTATGGGTGCTGATATTTTCCATATGGACCTTAGCGGTTGCTTTATTTTCAAAAGGCATTCCACAAGCAATGGTCTCAAGAGTATTGTCGGTACTTGGTATGGTAAGTATTTCTTTTTACTTATTCATGCTAATTACGTCTAACCCCTTTGATAGCATGCTTCCGTTTTTCCCCGTTGACGGACGCGACTTAAATCCTTTGTTACAAGATTTTGGTATGATTATTCATCCACCATTGTTATACATGGGCTATGTAGGGTTTTCAGTAGCTTTCGCTTTTGCTATTGCCGCACTAATTGGCGGAAAGCTAGATTCTACGTGGGCAAGGTGGTCTCGCCCATGGACTATTGCCGCATGGAGCTTTTTAACAATTGGTATTTCACTTGGAAGCTGGTGGGCATATTATGAACTTGGTTGGGGTGGATGGTGGTTTTGGGATCCAGTTGAAAATGCATCGTTTATGCCCTGGTTAGTGGGCACGGCGTTAATGCACAGCTTAGCGGTAACCGAAAAACGTAAAATATTTCAATCGTGGACTGTACTGCTTGCCATTGCTGCTTTTTCGCTGAGTTTATTAGGCACTTTTTTAGTGCGATCGGGCGTATTGGTTTCAGTACATTCTTTTGCCAACGATCCTGACCGCGGCCTCTTTATTTTGGGTTTGTTAGTGCTGGTTATTGGAGGGTCTTTATTACTTTATGCCGTGCGTGCATCTCAGTTAAAGAGCACCGGGCGCTACGATATGTTCTCGCGTGAGATGATGTTAATGGGCAACAATGTGTTACTAATTGCCGCCACTATTGTGGTTTTGCTAGGAACCTTATTTCCGCTAGTGCATAAAGAGATTGGATTGGGCACTATTTCTATAGGCGCTCCGTTTTTCAATCAAATGTTTACGCTATTAATAGTGCCATTTGTGCTGTTTATAGGTATTGGCCCACTTACCCGTTGGAAATCACAAAAACCAGAGATGCTGCGTAATCAGCTCATATTCGCATTTATTTTAGCAGTGTCAGCTGGGTTTCTTGTCAATATGACTTACGACGAGCGCAGCTATATGGCGTGGTTAGGTCTGACAATGAGTTTTTGGATTATTATTTCTTCTATTTTAGAGGTTCGCCAGCGAGTGACATCAAGTACAAGAGACGAACCACTGTTTACGTCACTCAAACGACTAACACGAAGTCATTGGGGAATGGTGTTAGGTCATTTAGGTTTTGCAGTCACTTTAATTGGTATTACCTTAGTGAGTAATTATGAACTAGAACGTGATGTGAAAATGGTGCCGGGTCAGCGCGTCCAAATTGCCGATTACGAAGTACTATTTACCGGTATGAAAGAGATACAGGGACCGAACTATATTTCTGACATGGGTGTTTTTGATGTATTTAAGGACGGTGAGTTAGTTAGTCATTTAGAGCCAGAAAAACGTTTTTATAGTGTCCAAGCAATTAACATGACCGAAGCTGGTATTCATACTACCTTTACACGTGATTTGTTTGTGGCAATGGGTGAGCCTCTGGACGGCGATTCGTGGTCGGTTCGTTTGTATTACAAGCCATTTGTTGTCTGGATTTGGGGCGGTACATTTATTATGTGTATTGGTGGTATCTTCTCTATATCGGATAAACGCTACCGAATAAAGAAAATCGCCAAAGTGAAAAGCTTGGTAACGCAGAACGAAGATATCTTAGCCGATACTGGACTTGAGGTACAAACTCGGTCACAGGTTAATCCAAATATTGGCGCTCAAAGCAAGGGAAGTATATGATTAGAATGGCTAGATATTTGCTTCCCTTATTTGTCTTTTTGGGAATGTGTATATTTCTGTATAAAGGCTTATATTCTGATCCGACAATTCGGAAGTCGGAAGTGCTGTCCGAGCCTTTTCCTGCCTTTGAACTACCCGATCTGCAAGATGTATCGGTATTTCATACCAACGATATATTTACCGATAATGTAACCTTAATTAACGTGTGGGGAGTGTGGTGCATAACCTGCGCCATTGAACTGCCTTATCTAACGGCGTTGTCTGAGAACGGATTGACCGTTGTTGGTTTGTATTATGACCAAGATATTGATCCTGACTTTGGCACTAAAACCATCAGCCGAGTTAGGCAAGAAGTTGCAGAAACGGTAGCGAGATATGGCAACCCGTTTGCGTTTAATATTTTTGATGTTTATCGCGATACGGCGTTAGATTTAGGGGTAACCGGTGCACCTGAATCGTTTTTGGTCGATCAAGACGGCGTAATTCGTGTGCATCACTTAGGTGATGTAAATCCACGAGTATGGCGCCAAAAATTTTCCCCTGTTTTAAGTGAAATTGCGCCTAATATTGAAGCTAATATTGCGGTTATGAACAATACTGTTGAAGGGTATGCTCAAGACAATACGCAAGGAGGAACTGGTGAATAAATTATTTAAGTTTACGTGTTTGGGCAGATCCTTTCTTATCATAAGCATGGTCTTTTTTACTGTTAACTTTAGTGCTTATGCACAAGAGAAAAGCACTTTTGAGGAGCCAGTACTAAAGCAGCAATACGCTGAAAACTATGTGTTTGCAGAGACTAGCAAGCGTAAAGAGTTTTTGGAGTTAACCGCTGTATTACGCTGTCCCAAATGCCAAAACCAAAATATAGCCGCGTCAGACGCGCCTATTGCTCACGATATGCGGCGCAAAACGTATCAGCTAATGCAAGAAGGTAAAGAAAAGGATGAAATAATCGAATGGATGAAAGTACGCTATGGCGATTTTGTGTATTATCAACCGCCCATAACTGCGGTAACCATCTGGCTATGGGTGGCCCCAGTGCTATTCGCCGTGACAATGTTAGTATTTTTTATTCGTAGGCGTAAGCCTGAGTTAGAGCAAGATATAGAAGCTAAACTTGCGCGAGCCGACCAGATGTTAAAGGACGACTAGGTGACATATTTTTATTTATACGCTGTTAGCATAGTGCTAGTGGCCACGCTGTTTGTGTGCTACCCCATAATTAGACAAAAGGTACGGTCTTCTTCAACAAACCCTATAAAATCTGTCGAACTTTCAAACGCGAATGTGATTAAACAACGTATTACTGAGCTAGAAAGTGAAGTAAACGAAGGACTCATAGATCCTGCTGAAAAAGAAAATGCTATTCGAGACCTTAAACTTGCGTTGGTAGCTGAAACGCCAGAGATCGACACAACAGAGCAAAAACCACTAAGTTTACTTTTACTCGTGGTACTCGCGCTGCCTGCTATTGGTATTGGCGCTTGGGTTTATTGGCAGTCTAATCAATTAGAGGGTTTGTTGGCTTATAAGGAGTCTACGCTGCAGGTGGATGACTTGCGTATTAAACTTGATGAACAAGGTCCGCAAAGCTTAACGCCAAACGATTTTGCTAAGTTTGCGTTGTCAATACGCAGTAATTTACGAGATAACCCAGACGATGTTAGAGGCTGGAGTTACTTGGCAATGTTAAGTACATCTATTGGTCGCGTTGATGAGGGAATAGCGGCTTATAAAAAAGCCCTTGACCTTACGCCGCAAGATGATGAACTACGCTTTAAATTTGCTGAAGCATTAATGTTACAAGGTACACAAGAAAGCCTGCAAAACTCTGTGCGTCAACTTAACTACCTGGTACAAAAACAACCCGACAATGGTAATAATCGTTTACTTTTAACGTCTGTTGCTATTCAGTTAAAAGATACTGAACTTGCGGTTAATCAATTTGCATTGATTAAAGACGATATGAATCCTACCAGCCAGTTTTATCAAACAATTGTTACTGAACTGCGTAAGCTTGGCGTTATAGATGTGTCAATAGTAGGTGAGCCCGCAATAGCCGTTAATACTATGCCGCTGGCTATGCCCGCAGGCGCTATGGCTGTTGAAGCTCAGGGCTCTTTATCTGTTAGTGAATTATTAATTAACGTTAACATTAGCGATGTACTACAATCTAGTTTACCTAATCGCGCGTATCTTATTGTGTTCGCGCAACACAGCGATGGACGCAGTAAAGCACCACTTGCGGTGAAGCGCGTCGCATTGCCAAGTTTACCTGTGCAAATTAGTTTGTCTGATAACGACGCTATGATCCCAGCGATGAATTTGAGTTCGGCGCAGCAGGTCAATATTACGGCTAGAATTTCGTTAGATGAAGATGTAATGCCCAGTACCGGCGAGCTGGAGGGGGTTGTATTGGATATCAGTTTAGCAGAAATTTCGGCCAAGCAAGCTGCTAGCATTAACGTGATTATTGATAAAGTGTTATAGAGTATTTTGATATTAACGCTTAATGATTTATTATTGGGCAAAAAGTAAGCGCTTTTTTTACAAGGCACAATATTTGTAAATCATTACATAAAGAAGTTTAGATTGAGTAGAAACGCTTAACAATCCATGGAGAAATTTAGTTGAATTTTAGTATTTCAGGCACCAACAGCCTAGCGCTGTTGAGCAGTAGAATAATGCCCTTTGCAACTCTTTTGCTTGTATTGGCGAGCACTGGATGTGCGTCTAACTCGAGTGTGCAGGCGCAATCACAAATTTCTAAGGAGGCTGACAGCGCGTTAGTAGAATCGTCAATACCTTCCTCTACGGTGTCTAAAGTGTGGGATCCTCTAGAGCCAATTAATCGTCTAGTATGGGATTTTAACTACGAGATATTGGACCGTTTTTTGGTCAAGCCGTTAACCCAAGGTTATGTTGCCGTTACACCCCAGCCCATTCGAACCGGGCTGTTAAATGCCGCAAAAAATATTGAAGAACCCGTTTATTTTTTGAATAACTTGCTACAAGGAAAGGGCAAAGACTCAGCAACTAGCATAGCGCGTTTTGCGCTTAACTCTACCATAGGCGTTTTAGGGGTTTTTGACGTTGCTACGGCGATGGGTTTTGAGCGTAAAAATGAAAGTTTTGGTGAAGTATTAGGCGTGTGGGGAGCAGGAACGGGTCCGTATTTAATGTTGCCTGCACTAGGTCCTAGTGATATTCGTAGCTTTACAGGCAGAGTAGTAGACGGATATGTGTGGCCTAATACCGTTATTGCCGACCCTTACTTAATTACGGCTTTGGTAGTATCTGTTTTAGAGACTCGCGCATCTCTGTTAGACCAAGAACAAGTTTTAAAAAGGTCGTTGGATCAGTATTTATTTGTGCGTGATGCTTACTTTCAACGTTTAGAATTCAAAGTCACAGATGGTGTAATTAACCAAAAGTCTGAAGAGGAATTGGAACAAGAACAAGATGATTTTTCTGACTTCGAAGATTTATTGTATGGAACTTAGGTAAACCTAAGCCCATTTTGGATGTTTGCTAAGACGGTGGGTACCCATCCGGGTTTTGATTTTGCCAGCGCCAAGAGTCGGCGCACATTTCTTTTAAGCCTTTCTCAGCTTTCCAGTCCAGCTCTTGCGCTGCTAACGTGGGGTCAGCATAACATGATGCTACGTCACCGCCGCGCCTTGGGGCTATTTTATACGCTACTTTTTGGCCACTTTCTTTTTCAAAGGCATTCACCATATCGAGCACACTGTAACCTTGACCGGTGCCTAAATTGCATGTGAATAAACCACAGGAAGTAGCAATTTTATCAAGTGCTTTCAAATGACCGTTAGCTAAATCTTCAACATGAATATAGTCACGCACCCCAGTGCCGTCGGGTGTATCATAGTCGTTGCCAAAGACGTTGAGAACGTCACGCTTTCCGGTAGCAACTTGCGTGATAAAGGGCATTAGGTTGTTAGGAATACCATTTGGATCTTCGCCAATTTGGCCTGATGGATGCGCTCCTGCGGGATTAAAGTATCGCAGTAAAACAATGTTCCAGTTTGGGTCTGCTTTATAAATGTCGGTAAGCATAAGCTCGACCATAAGCTTAGACATTCCATAAGGGTTGGTTGGTGTGCCGGTGGGTAAACCCTCGTGCAACGGCAATTCAATAGGATCGCCATATACAGTGGCGGATGAACTAAACACTATGTTTTTAACCTTATGTTTGGCCATCGCTTGGCATAAATTAAGCGAACCATGCACGTTGTTTTCATAATACATCATAGGTTTCTCGACCGATTCACCTACTGCTTTTAAGCCCGCAAAGTGAATGACAGAACTAATATCATATTCATTGAATATTTTATCTAAACAATCGGAATCGCGAATATCACCCTCAATTAGGGTTGCTGTTTTACCGGTAATTTGGCTTACACGCTCTAGACTAATCGACGATGAGTTTGAAAAGTTATCTAGTACAATTACTGTAAAGTTTTGCTCAAGTAACTGCAACACTGTATGGCTGCCAATATAACCACTGCCGCCGGTGACTAGGATCGTTTTCATTCAGGTTCCTCAGGTTTTTTTAGTTTGATATACTTTGCGCTAAGGGAGTACTGCAATGGCTTTACAAACAGCGGGTAGAGTAGCAATATCAAAGCCGCCCACGCTAGAGACCACCAACTTTCAACCGCCCTTAGTACCAATGCAAATATCGGCACAATTATTAATAACTTGATGATATTAAGTAAGGTTTTTTCAGGAATAGTCAACCTATTGGCCGCGTTTTCTAAAACGGCCATTCGCTCGGTTACCGATAGGCCTTCAAGTTCGGGTATATTTTTTGTTGAGGTGTATATTTTCAATTTAGGCTCCAGTTTATTTATGTATTGTACACTAGAGAAGTGAAAAAGGATGGATGTATTAGTATCAAGATTAACACCATGAAGTAGCGCAAGGGTACAACGAGGATTATGTTTGGCGAACTTTTTCAATTATGCTTTTTAACCCTTAAGTAATAATGATGTTATACGTAGAAAGGATGAAAGCTCGTTTGTTAATAAACGAGCTTTTTGTATTAGACATTAAAAACTAAACAGATAAATACCCGTCTAGCTTAGACATCATTTTAGGCCCAATGCCTTTAACGTTGACAAGTTCTGCTACCGACAAAAACTTGCCGTTAAGCTCACGATATTTAACAATGGCTAGGGCTTTTTTAGCGCCAATACCCGGTAACGTTGATAATTCCTGAGCGCTTGCTTTGTTAATATTAAGCGGTGCAATTGCGGTTTCACTTGCCATATTTGAGTCAGCAAGCTTTCTCCCAGCGGTCAAGTCTTGAAAGTTGCCTGAAAACGCTGGTATTGATGCTACTGCATTGACTGAGTAATGCCCCATTGTGCCAACGAGCAATGCGCATAATATAATCCAATTTGGTAATTTCATTTTGTATATCCTTATAAAGTTATTTATTGTGTAAGTGCTAATTTGCACAGTTACCAAGACTACATAAGAAAATAACTTTCTAATACTTGGCTTTTAGTACAGAATTGCGGTGTAACAAAAAGCGACGCAAGCACCAACATAACCCTAATCGTAAACTAACGGATAAACTACAAGTTGTAATGATTACAGATATTACCTACCAATTCGAGTCTCATACCCATGCCAACCGGTTTATAAACGAGTTGCAGCATTGGGATAAACAGATTGTAAAGGCTAAACTCTTTGCAAAATCCAGTATGGTGAAAGTTAGCTATGAATTCGACGGCAAAGGCTTTGACTATACATGTTCCCACTTAGATGATTTAGCCGATGCTCACAATGGCATGGAATGTTGAATTTGTAAGCATTCTACATATTAATAACATAACAAGGTTGGTATGGTGCGCCGTTCAGCTTCATTCTTCCTTGCTCTACAAAAGAAGCCAGTAAAACATCCATTTTTGCCATTAACTCGGCATCACCTGTTAACTCAAAGGGTCCATGTGATTTTATCTCTTCAATACCCTCTGCTTTTACATTACCTGCCACTATTCCTGAAAAGCACTTTCTTAAATTCGCAGCTAAAGAAGAAATTGGCTGGTCTAGTCGTAAATCAAGGGCCTTCATCGACTCATGGTTGGGAATAAATGTTTGCTGAAAATCTTCAGGTATATGTAAAGCCCAGTTGAAATTATATGAATCGCCCAGTGCACGCCTATAATCTAAAACGTCTTTTTGCGCACTGCGCAGCACACTAGCAACTTGACTTGCGTCGCCGGTAATAATTTGGTACTTGCTTTGGGCTTTTTTGCCAAGTGTAGCGCCAACAAAGTTATCAATTGCTTCAAAATAGGCTTTACGACTTGCAGGGCCGGTTAAAATAAGTGGGATTTCTTGGCTTTGGTTTTTTTCGTCAAGCAGTAAGCCGAGCAAATATAGTAGTTCTTCAGCTGTGCCCACGCCGCCAGGAAATATAACAATGCCCTGCGAAATGCGCACAAATGCTTCTAAGCGCTTTTCAATATCGGGCATAATAATAAGTTCATTTACAATTGCATTGGGAGGCTCGGCTGCAATAATACTGGGTTCCGTAATACCTAAGTATCTGCCGGTTTTAACTCTTTGTTTTGCATGACCAATTGCCGCTCCTTTCATGGGGCCCTTCATGGCACCGGGCCCGCAGCCCGTGCAAATGTTCATGCCGCGCAGGCCAAGCTCATAGCCCACTTCTTTGGTGTACTTATATTCTTCACTTACAATTGAATGTCCACCCCAGCATACAATCATATTAGCCGGCTCAACGCCGCCTAAAGCGCCTGCATGGCGCAGCATATCAAAAACAACATGGGTGGTAATGTTAGCCTCGGTAGGCGTGCGAACTCTTTGTTTGGTAGAGTCGAATTGCGCATTGTGTTTGCTGCTCATGTACAACATGTCGCGCAATACCGCAAAAATATGTTCGTGCACACCTTCTATAAGCTTGCCGTCTACAAAAGCATTTTGTGGAGGGTTTACAAGTTCTATTTTTACACCGCGTTCTTTGCGTACTAGTTTCACATCAAAGCTATTGTAAGTTTCAAAAAGTGCTTCAGCGTCATCTTGTTCTACACCTGAATTTAGGACCGCTAAACAGCAGTTTCTAAAAATTTGATACATGTCGTCGGTGGTAGATTGTTCCAGCAAGTTCATTTCGAGTTGCGACAATTGAGACATTGAACCAACTGGATTAAGTCGTACTATTGTGGTCATTTAAGATCCTTGTTTTAACGAGTTTTACGGCAAGCGCCATAACATTATCATGACGATGAAAAGGCCTGTTATAGCAAGCTTGCTTAGTTATTATAGTCAATACAGGTTTGCTTGCGTAGGCTAATTTTAGCTAGATATAATAAGTTATCGGCAGATTCAAAGGCTTCGCCAATATTGGCTCGTGTACCAAATTGGTTTAGACCAATACGAATGATAATATTTACTTGATTATCTTTAAACATAAAAGGCAATGGCGCAATTATTTTGAGCAGTGCTGTTAGTTTGTTAAAGCAGTTCTCAATATTTTTGTCATAAAAAACTGCAACAAGCTTTTCATTGCCCCAGCGCATTAAAAAGTTTTCTTTATCAATCATTATTTTTTAGCCTAATCATTACTACATTATTGCCTGGCTAAGCGGACATTATCGTAAGGTGCTTCAAAATTACTTCTAAAGGGATTAATATCTAAGCCGCCTCGGCGCGTGTATCGTGCATACACACTTAGTTTCTCTGGTTGACAATGCTTTAGAATGTCGTAAAAAATACGTTCTACGCACTGTTCATGAAACTCATTGTGCTGTCGAAATGAGATCAAATAACGTAGCACACTTTCTTTGTCTATTTGTTTGCCAGAATACTTAATTTGTATACTTCCCCAATCTGGTTGATTGGTGATTAAGCAGTTAGATTTTAACAAATGACTGATTAAGGTCTCGCTTATTTCTATATTACTGGTTACTAACGATTCAGCCGATAAATTGTAGTCATCAATCTTAATGTCTAAATCGTCAATTAATGTCGCCGGATAATCTCCGGCGACATGGCTTGGTAAATCGCCAATAACAACCGTTGCAAACTTGGATGAATCTATCAAAATTAGTGAAACAGGGCGTCCAGCGCAGCCAGATAAATCTTGCTGTAATAGCCTGAGAACTTCGTTTTGTGATTCAAAGCGGGTTTGATTAAAACTATTTAAATATAGTTTAAACGATTTAGATTCAATTAAGTTTTCAGAATCTATAGGCACATCGCACTGCAAAATAGCCACTACAGGCTTACCTTTTGCATTGAGCCAAGATACTTCATAGGCATTCCAAGTGTCGGTGCCTGTAAATGGTAGCACCAATGGCAGATTAATCGTATTTCTACTTAAACTGCGCGGTATCCCTTGTAATAAATTGGCGTCGTAATGCTGCGCATAACCGGTGGTTTTGCCAAGTACTAAATGCTCCAATATTTTCTCCGCTTATAAAGTTTTTTATGTAAATAAAATAAATCTGATATTAGGAATATGTGTTTTTTTGGTATCATTCTAAACACACTCATAATCGACAGGTAGTTTATCCGAGTGTAAACTGCGCACAAGATACGAGTTTGCGAAACAGGTTCTCAAACGCAGTATAATTGTATTGCTCGTTGCTATTATACTTAACTTATTTCAGTCCGCTAGGAAACACCACATGCCATCACAAATAGAATCAAAAAACACGTTTACCGAAGCGTTCGATGCATTCGTACAATCATATATCGACAATTCGACTAAGGACAATATGGGGCTACTAACCTATTTTGACAAGGAATGGATCAGTCCTTGTTTTCAAATAGCCGAAAACGAAGATAATGACGATGGCGATGAAGTACTATGGAAACCTTTTTTACGCAAGCATAGTGAGTCAATAGCTAACCTAGAAGAAGCTCTAGATATAATTATTCCAAGTGAATTACAGCAGTTATTCTGTCGCTATTACTCACATGATCTCAACGCAACTACTGAACATGGAAAACTCACCATATTACAAGTATGGAATGAAGAAGATTTTGATCGTTTACAAAAAAATCTGATTGCTCACGTATTAATGAAAAGACGGCTAAAACAAGACGAAACCTTGTTTTTTGCGTTAACCGATGAAGAGGATTACATTTTATCTATCATGTTAAGCACCGGTGCCGTGATGCTTGAAAAAGTAGGTAAAGCCCCCCAGCGAGAAATAGCGCCTAACTTAACCGCTTTTATGGCTGGCTTAAGCCCTGCACCAGAGTTTGTAAGTCTATAAGTTGATGGTTAAGTTTTGCTATTTGCTGTTCGAGCAGCAAAACTCTTTCTTCGCAGCCGCAGGTAATTGCATTGTGTGGCTTTTTTGCCTGGCTTGCACAGCCAACGCTTTTATCAGCATTGGCTATTTTTGTTGCAACTACATTGTTATCTTCCACCACTTTTGATGATAACTGTCGATTAGCTTTAAACTGTTGAATACCCTTCACTACTGTTGCCAAGTGCACTTTATTAGTCAGTTGAGCCTTAACTAGACCTATGGTTGGTTTCTTGCCATCCCGCACTAAAGCGGCGCATGCCTTTATAACATCTTGAGTTTGCATATTAATTATTGAAGATTTTAACGAATAATTAGTCATATTGTTAATTAAATAGTATGCATTACACAAGGATATTTCCCTAAACTCCCTGTTTTAGAGTTAACTATATGAAAGTATTTAGGTTTTTAATTGTGGTCTGATTTTTGACTATAATATCATTAAGCCGCACATATTTTAGTGGGCACAACATCAATTTCACACGTTAAAATAAATATTAAATAGAGGTATGTAATGAAAAAAGGCTTATTAGCAATCGTATTATCGGGTGTATTACTGTCGGGCTGTGTTATTTCAATAGATCGCGATCACGATTATGACAATGGCACTTCGTGGAGGGAAATTGAAAAAGAGAATCGTCAAAAAATTATTGATTTATTGCCAGGAACTGCCATCTCTGCGGTGAGACTAAGCATGGGTACGCCTGCATTCGACGAACTTATCGTTAAAGGCGATAAAGAACACAGAGTATTATTTTACAGAACTCAACTTACCGAAGGGGACGGGATAACCAGTAAAGACGAATGCACACCCATTCTATTTGTAAACGGTAAGCTAATAGGCTTTGGTGAAATGGCGTTAAACAAGATTTAAGTTTTTTGCACATGTTTGAGAATACGAGGTGGTGTATGGCAGTCAACTCACCTAGTATTCTTAAATCTGCATGTGAAATAATTGTTACTATTCAAACATATCGTTTACAATCTGTTTATCGTAAACAGATAAGTGTTAATCACGCTACTATGTTTACGCTTTAATACGCCTAGCATGACTTGTCGTTATCAGGACAAAAAGAGTAAAAAAATGACCGCCACCCAGTCCCAACCAAACCTACAAAAAGTCAAAGCTGCATATTTAGGTGCCGACGACCTTAAAGTGGCTGCTTCAATTCTATATAAGGCTTATTTAGACGACCCTTTGTTCTGTGATATTTTCCAAGTTAAAAAAGAAGGATATGGAGCCCGCTTACGCAGTGCTATTCGAGAAGAAATTAATACCTATTGGGATGCCGCACAATCATTAATTGGTTTATATGAAGATGAGCGTTTACTTGCGGTTACTTGTTTGACATTGCCCGACACTGCTTTTGGTGCTGGAAAGTTTTGGCACTGGCGTTTAAAAATGCTCCTAACTGCTGGGTATTTTGGCACCAAGCAAATGATCGTTAAAGAAGAAAAAGTACGTGAAAAAATACCCGCAAAAAATTATCATATGCTCTCATTAATAGGAGTACATCCTGATTATCAAAATATTGGCCTAGGTCACGTGCTCATGAGCGCAGTATTAGGCCTGCTGCTTGAAGATGAATCATCACAGGGTGTTGGTGTTTTGGTAACTTTGCCTAAGTGTACTTCTTTTTTTGAAGACGGCGGATTTGAATTAGTCGAAGAAATTGCGGTAGGAAATATTAAAGGAAACGTTATGTTTAGGCCTCGTAGCATTTAAACACTTTTCCGTTCTACCATTGTCAATTGTAAGCGTTCTCTTACAAGGTTGTGAGGAAATAGGTGAAATTTCCTATATTGAATATTCCAAATTATAATAATATCATTAATAAACATGGGTTTAACATAAGTTAAGACTATTCCCATTTATTCCTCATTTATATATATTAAAAAAAGTTAACAATTCCTTATGATGAGGGCGTATCCTATTCGTGTCTTAAGGATTCTTCAGGAAGAAGGCGAAGACCACAATACAGTATTGTGTTAAAGGACTAAAAACCACTGGACTGGAATGGACAACACAGGGATTGTGAATCTGAGTCATTATGGATGGACTTGGGCAGTGAAATGCGAAAAATGGAAACATGGAATAGGAACCTACACTGGATGTGTAGCCTGCTTAGGATTAGCGGGATTAAAACGGAAAGGGATGTAAGAGATTTTTTTCAGGATGAAATTGATGCAATGGATAGCTGAGAGGGATACTCCAAAATTTTAAGGCAGGCGCTTGCGTCTGCCTTTTCTTGTTCTTACATGGGCATGTTAATGCTTAATGTATTTCGTCACTTTCTTGCGGCGCTATTCTGTAGGCGGGTAAATCAACGCTAACAACATGTTTACCATGGCTAACTATAATACCAACATATTCTGTTTGTCCGTCACTACTAAATTCCATTTGATAATTCAACTGCCAGTCTAATCTTCCTTGGTAAATTTTAAACCGTGTGTCTGTGCGCGCTAAGCTGATATATTGTAATTTATGTTTATTGCAATACTGGTTGGCATATTGCACCATAAACTCTGCAATTGAGCGTAGTCGCCAGAACTGCACGACTATCACAATCATCACGAGCAATATTACTACGTTCGTTAAATCCACTATATGTCATATCCTATATTTTTTAGCTTGCTGCAAACAGCGCACCTATTGCATTTGAAACTTCTTTTGAACGCTCAGTTTGACGAATAAAGCATAACAAAGTATCTCTCGTTTCGGGTATTTTGACCAGGTCTGTGTATAAGCCTTTAAAAAGTTCGTAGCTACTGTCGATAAGGGCAACTTTATGCATGAAGATCGGCAAACTTTGCTCATTATTGAGGACTTGCCAATATCGACCGGCAATAACAACACATGTTTCAAGATCTAACCGGTAAACGGATTTTTTATTGTCTTGCATATTGTCATTTGTGGATCCACCTGAAATGGCCTTAGTGTTTACGTCTGCACTAAGTAGCTGGACTACATAGTTTATGCTTAACAGATGAGGCTTAAAACTCATTGCTCTGAGGCATAAAGCGGCCAAGTTTGGATCGCAAGCGTACTGGTGAAAATTTATCAGTGCTTGGCTTAATGTTTTACTTATTTCAACAGACTCTAAGCTAGCAAATAAACAGTTTTGCACCGCGGGTGCATAAGCATGTAGGTTATTTGCAATAAGCGTTTGAAATGCATCATCAGTTTTGTAGGTAGGATGGGGGTGAATTACAAAGTCAGCTATATCTTGTAAGCTTAAAGCTGCCCATGCCTGAGGGTCTTTAATCGCATTTGGCGCATATAAATATGCCATGGCTTGGGCATTATTACGGCTATCAACACTCAATTCTTTTTTGATATGCGCATTGCAATCTGCAAGTTGTTGCTGGCTTGGGGTAAACACATAAGGATTTTGGGGAAGTTGTGCCTGACTGTCTTGGGTATGCTCTAATTCTTTACCTAGTGCTTGCGTTATAATATCGATAAACTGCTGTAAAGATGCACTTATCATTAGCCCCTTTTCATCAAGAGGCAGTTTAATAAACCAAATGTAGCGCTCTT
>JBLHMY010000018.1:0-19223 GCA_047621065.1 Glaciecola sp.
GCTTCACATGCAAGCCGTAGAGTATCCACTACGTAGTGACCGTTTTCACTATCGAGTTGCCCGGCAATAGATTCCTTTGCACATGGCACATGTCTCACAATTATCTGTCCAGGTTTTTGTAAATAGTCCATTCCTTTCAAATAAGGAATTATGTCTATTTTTTTTCCTAACATGGCAGCCCGTGTTTTTAATAACATAGTATCGGCAAATACAACTAGTTGGGCTTCCCATTTGTGTTGAGCTAACAAAATAATAAGATCGGGTCCAATACCAGCAGGCTCGCCTGGCGTAACAGCAAGTTTTATGAGCGAATTATGATCAATAGATGTCATGAGCTATACATTCTCATCAAGCACTTCAATGTATGCTTGGTCGCGCATTTCACGTAGCCAAGCGTCTGTTTCTTCTTGGAATTTACGATTAAATATGAGTTGATAAGCTCGGTCTTCTTTACGCTTTTCTGTTGCATCGTCTACGCGGCGATCTATTAACTGTATTAAGTGCCAGCCGTGCACCGTGCGTACTGGCATGCTGTATTCATCTTTTTGTAATGCTGCAAGAGACTCTACAAACTCAGGTACATAAATACCCGGGTCGTTCCAACCAAGGACACCACCTCGTAGCGCGGAACCAGGGTCTTCGCTGTACTCCTTGGCTAACTCAGCAAAATCAGCTTCACCCTCAATTAACTGTGTTCTAAACTCTATTAGCATTTGTTCTGCTTTGGCGTCGCTCAGTATAATAGATGGCGAAATAAGTATGTGGCGTGCGTTTACTTCTTCAACTTCGACAATCTCCACGCCTCGGGTATCGGCAATTTTCAGTATATGAAAACCGGCACCGCTTCTAATTGGACCAATCACTTCATCTTTCTTTTTGTCGCCTACCGCTTCAGCAAACAAGGTTGGCATTGAGTTGATGTTCATCCAGCCCATATCGCCTCCTTCAAGAGCTTTAGAACCCGAAGATGCACCAATTGCTAAACGTGCAAAGTCAGAGCCTTGGCCTAATAGCTCTAAAATCTTTTCAGCGCGGTCTCGGGCTTCACCCACTATTTCTTCAGAGGCATCACCAGGAATATCGATAAGAATGTGCGACAACTGATATTCGGCTTGTTCGTCTCCTTGCTGGTTAATAATGGTCATGAGCGTGTCAATTTCTTGTTCTGTTATATATACTCTGCGACGCACATTTGCGCGACGAACTTCACCGGTGATAAGCTCTTTTCTTACTTGCTCACGATACACTTCAAAAGCAAGTCCGCCGTCAACTATTTCTTTACGAAATTCAGGCATGCTCACATTTGCCTGTTGCGCTATGTTTTGAATGGTTTGGTCAAGCTGCGGGTCACTTATTTGAATGCCCATGCTGTCTGCCATTTGCGATTGCAAATTTTCGAGTATTAAACGCTCAATTGCCTGGCGTCTGAGCGCCGCATCTGAAGGAAGCGTTTGACCATTGGTTATTGCGTTATCTTTTACACCTTTTACAAGGTCTGTAATTTCACTTTCAAGCACAACGCCTTGATCAACGATAACCGCTACTTTATCTAACAATTCGCGAGCGCTAGTTGCAGCACTCGGTAGGATTAACCCTGAGGTTAATGCTGTTAACAGTATTACTACTAAAAATGTCTTTTTCATAACTACTCTATTTTCAAAAAATTTAATTCAGTACAAAGGGCTGACGATAGCCAAACAAACCTTGGCTAAGCATATCAACTTTCTTATTACTGTTCCCCATCCCTTTAAACACAAATTGTAACGCAATGCCTGAATCAAATTCATTTAAATCGCGTAACCCGTTGTTGTTAAAGCGGGTTGCTAAATTACGCCTGACAGTTAAGCGCAACGCCCAACAACAACTTTCATATTCAATGCCCATAAAGGACTCAATGCTTCTTGACCTGCGTAGATCTCGGTAATAGCGTCCTACCCAATGCCAATTTTTAGCAATTGGCCAGCTAGCAGTCAAGCCCACTTGATCAATTCGTTCGTTAGATAACTCACGAATATACCTGTGGTTAATTTGAATAAGTTTATCTTCGCCTAATCTGTATTCGGTCGACAAGCTGCTGCGTTCTATTTTGTTAGACTGATTCCCTACCTGTATGTCAGAGTGTAATAACCAGTTTTGGTTCACTTGCCAATCTAACTCTGCCGCAACAGATGAGCGCTTACCTTCACGACGACCATCTATTAACCTCGACTCCTGAATATAAAGGATTTGGGCAACACTGGCGACCAAAATTTCACTGTTATTGCTATCAATGAGCCTTGATGTAGCACCTACAGTAACCTGATTGTTGTCATTTATTCTGTCTAGCCCAGTAAATTCTTGGCCTCGAAACAAATTATTGAAGTTGGTAAGCAGTGGCGTTGAATCGTACAAGCCAATGTTGCCTTGTTCTTCAAAGCTGGTAAACAAATATTGGGCTTTGGGTTCTACCGTAAGCGTGTAGGCATTGCCTAATACACTTTGTGATTTTTCAAATATGAGTGAACCATATAATCGAGCTTGGCCTAAGGTACGATTAACCTCTTCATCTAAGACTAAATCTTGTTCTTTTAAATCTTGTTTATAGTAGGTGTGTAACACACTTATTTGCGCCAATAATTCACCCCATGCCCGCTGATACGGCACACTAATAGAGGGCTCTATATGAAATCTTAACGCGTCAGGTAAAGCCAGCGAATCGTTTTCGAAATAAGCCAGTTCTGACTTAACCCCAACATTAAGAAAATTATTTACGCTGCTAGTATAATTAAGTTTTGCTTCAGGAAGTGCTCTATAATTACTTGTCGATAAGCCGATGGTGGTGAAATCGCGCACAAATACAGAAAAGTCCAAGGCATCTGAATTATAATTTACACCGGCTTGGCGATACAAATGGGTGTCGGCTTGATTATAATAATCAGAGCCCAAGTCAATAATATAATTATTGTCACTAAGATCACTGATATCAGCGCTAACAGACCAATTTTCGTTTAATTTTCCACGGTGAAGATAGCGATAAAAGTACCGCTCTTCGTTGTTTAACAGGTCGTTGTCATTGGCTAAATATTCAAGCTGTAACTCACCAGAATGATTGTCGGATAAATACCTAAATTCTGTTTTCAGTTGTAGGCCACGGTTAGTCATTAAGCGAGTAGATATTGTTGCGTCCATATTGGGCGCAATATTCCAGTAGAAAGGTTGCTCCCATTCAAGTCCCGTAGCGGAGCTACTGCCAAATTGCGGAAATAAGAAGCCTGTTTGACGTTCAGTTGTAATGGGAAACGCAAAATAAGGTAGATAGAAGATTGGCACACCACCCACATAAAATCGAGTGTTGTAAGCTTCGCCAAAGGGCATCCCTTTTTTAATCGATATTTCAGACGCTTGAATTTTCCAATCTTCGCCACCCTCAGGGCAGGTAGTAAACGACACGTCTTCAAGGGTTACGCCGCGCTCTTGAGAAATGGACAGTAAATCGGCGCCGCCGCGGCCATTAATGCCGGCAATTTTATAATTGGTTTGTTGCATCTGCAGTAGCTTTAGGGTGCTATTTACTTCAACCGCTTCGCTATTCACCTGCAGCAGTGCGTCGGTGTATTGTACATCGCCGTTAGCTTTTATTTCTCGTCCATTATCTAGAATATTTGCACTGTCTGCGGTAATCGTCGATGACGGACTAACAATAGATACATTACCTTCAAAAACGGCTAGCTCGTCTTTCACTAATAGAGCCGATTCAGACTTAACAATAATGTCACCGTTATTGTTTGTTGGTGGCTGGTAGACAAAAGTGGGCGCTTTACAGGTGATTGGAATTATAGACCTTGTATCACTAGTGGCAACAATGTTGTCTTGCGAAGCAAGACTAGATTGTTGCGCGGAAGATTGCTTTGCAAAGCCCAAGGTAAGAAAACAAAATAAGCAAATCAAGGTTAAATATAGCGTAGGCAAACGAGATTGCATCGGCTGAAGAAGGTTATGGAAAAAAGTGTGACAAAAAAAATTAGTCATTGCTTGTGACGAACCGCTCGTTAATGATGAAGCTATTGATTTAAGGATGCTGATGCAATTTCCGCACATATTTTTTTTGAAGATTAGCAACATGTAATGTTAATGGTTATGGGGGCAATAACCAACTAAAAACGGAGAAAAAGGTCAAAAATTAAGAAAAGGTCGATTAAAAGCATGCTTTTTGATTTGAATCTTTGTTTTTTAATGCCGAATACTTTAATTTGTGCTCGCTGAGCTTTACACTCATCGTCTATAATTGCGTGTGACGCTCGTTATAAAAGGATGTGTTTAGGCTATGTTATTGGCTATATGAAACATTAAGTGCAGAACTATACGGAGAACTATGAATATTTACGGCAAAATTATAGGTGGACTTCTAGGACTAGTTTTTTTAAAACTGCCTGGGCTTTTCATTGGTTTGTTTGTTGGTCACATGTTCGATGTTGGCTATGGTAAAGACTTTTCGAACCGTGGCGGTTTTGCGCGATTTTTTTCATCAAAAGATGGGATTCAAAATCAAGCCATTTTTTTTCACGCATTGTTCTCAGCACTAGGTCATATTTGCAAAGCCGACGGCAAAGTTACTGTTGATGAAATAGCGATTGCGTCTAAACTTATGGACAATATGAAGTTAAGCAAAGACACCCGCCAAGAGGCACAACAAGCCTTTAGAGATGGCAAAGCGAAAGACTTCCAACTTACGCAAATGCTTGGTGACTTTAAAAAGCATTGTCATGGCAGACGTGATGTTTTACAGGTGTTTTTAGAGATATTGATAAGTGCTGCTTGTGCTGACGGGCGCATAACGCCGCCAGAATTGCTTATTCTAGAAAAGGTGGCCAGCAGCCTTAACTTTTCTCGTCAAGACTTGCATTTCTTGATTTCCACTTACGAAGCCCAACAAAGGTTTAGGTATCGCGGACAAAATCGTCAGCAACACTCAGGTGGACAGCACAAGCAAAATTATACAGCGTATTCTTCGACCCACTCATTGCAAGATGCTTATCGTATTTTAGGTGTAGTTGAGTCTGACGATGATAAAACGGTCAAGCGTGCTTACAAGAAACAGATGTCGCTGCATCACCCTGATAAACTTAGTGCTAAAGGGCTTCCAGACCAAGCACTTGAATTGGCCAAAAACAAAACACAAGACATTCAGGCGGCCTACGAAGTGGTGAAAGAGCGCAGGGGAATAAAATAACAAAATTGTTTGCCGCACGATCACTCTAGTGTGCAGTGTGCTGGCTCTACTAAAGACAACTAATTCACAATAAATATGGCTAATATCCTAGAAAAATGGAAAAAACTACAGTTGGTCAAGCATTTAATAAACAATTAGCTAAAACGCCGTTATCGAATGAAAACGCCGAACTAATTGAAGACTTTATTAATATGTTATGGGTCGAAAAAGGCCTGAGTAATAATACGGTAGGCGCATATAAAAGCGACTTGACCAAGTGGGCCTTATTTTTACAGCGGTATTTTGACGACTTGTCTTTAATAGATGCCACCGAATCGCATATTCAGGCTTACTTAGCGGTTCGGATAGAACAATCATTTAGTCAGCGCTCAACGGCTCGGTTGCTTAGTTCAAGTAGAGCTTTTTATGTCGATTTAGTGGCCAACAAAAAACGCAAAACAAATCCTGTTACGGCTATTAAAAATCCTAAGTTACCTCAATATTTACCTAATACATTGTCTGAAAAGCAAGTTGAACGCTTACTCGAGTCGCCCAATACTAATAACCCAATTCAAATGCGCGACAAAGCAATGCTCGAACTCTTGTATGCTACTGGCATTAGAGTAAGTGAATTAGTCAATCTACAAATGCATGAACTTGGGTTACTTCAAGGGGTTATTAGGGTTACTGGAAAAGGCGGAAAAGAGCGGCTAGTCCCCATGGGTGAAGAAGCGCTTGAATGCATAGAGCATTATTTGAAATATGCCCGTCCTGAATTACTCAAAAAGCCTATTAGTACCGTATTTCCAAGCAACAGAGGCCAAACCATGACACGGCAAACGTTTTGGCATCGCATTAAGTACTATGCTAGTGTCTGTGGTATTGGTATTAAATTGTCACCTCATACATTGCGGCATGCCTTTGCAACTCATTTACTAAATCACGGGGCTGATTTGAGAGTCGTACAAATGTTATTGGGGCATTCTGACTTATCCACCACTCAAATTTATACCCATGTGGCAACACAAAGACTTCAATCGTTGGTTAAAAACCATCATCCTAGGGGCTAATTTGTGAAAAAAAATCACTTTAGACAAAATGTTTACCATTTAATGCCGATAACTACGTATAATTCGACAAAAGCAATACTTCACTAGACATGACAGCAAAACGCGTGAATAAACGAAGTCATTTTCGTTATTTACCGGTCTATTCTTATAACCTATTTATTTTGGAATCAGTTTAATGAAAATTAACCGCCTGCTATCTGGTATTAGCACTTTAATCATGATGTCTGCACTTATCTGCACTAATGCTTTTGCACAAAGTAGTGACGAAGCAATTAAGGCGTCTCTTGCTGAAAAACTTAGTTTAAATATTACCTCTATTGCAGACTCACCTGTGCCGGGCCTTAAACAAGTATTTACCGACCGCGGATTATTTTATGTGAGTGACAACGGTGAGTTTTTTCTACAGGCACGTGTTTACAATATCAAAGCAGGTGTTGAAGATGAAACTGAAAACGCGCTCAAGGGTGTCCGGCTTGAAGGCGTTAAGCGTTTTAAAGACTCTGCTATTGAGTTTACTGCGGCAGACGAAAAATATGTTATTACTGTATTCACCGATGCAACCTGCGGTTATTGCCGCAAGCTACATAATGAAATGCCGCAGTTAAACGACTTAGGTATTACGGTTCGTTACTTGGCATGGCCTCGTGCTGGTATAAATAGTAAAGTGTATAACGATGCCGTATCTATTTGGTGTTCGCAAGACCCACAGCAAGCGATAACCGATGCCAAAGCAGGTAAGCCAGTAAACAACGCCAAATGTGAAAATCAAGTGGCTGAACAATTTAAATTTGGTCAGCAAATTGGTGTTAGCGGCACACCTAACATTATAATGCCCGACGGTTCGGTTGTGCCGGGTTACCAGCCTGCAGAAGCCTTAGCCTCATTGCTTAAAGATGCTAGCTAAAATAGCTGTCTATTTTTACCGCCCTCACTACAAATCTTTGTTTGGGGTTGGGGGTAAGCGCGTTAAATGGGTAGCAGGTAATCAAGGTTAATACGCTTATTGGTAAATCGTCAGTAACGCCCACTTGCTTTTCATCCACTACCTTAATTTCTTCTACTTTATAAATTATTTGCTGGCTTGCGTGATACAAGCGAATAACGTCACCTACTTTAATATTTTGCAAATGCGAGAAGTGGGTATCTCTGTGGCCCACAATTACACTGTTTCCAATGTCGCCGAAACTAGCGGTTTGACTCATATGCGCCGGTCCAAAAGCTAGTGTACGCATACTTGCATTGGCCAAAACATAGTTGGTCTTTCCCATTATCTCCAACCTAGCTAGCACGTGTGTATCTGCCCAAGGCCAGGGCTTTTGTACTTGCTGCTGTGAAATTAGTTTGGTGTAAGCACTAGCAATTAACACTTGGGCTAGTTGTGCTTTAAGTTGTATGTAACTGGCGTTGACAAGTAAACCAAGGCCTAGCATTAAAAAGCTGCTTGCTAGCATTGCTCTTTTGGAAAGCCGTCGACTATTTATATTCTTCGTTGTCGAGGTGTCAGTAAAAGGCAGTTTAGGTGACGCTTGCTGGTCAAATATAAACTTCATTTTTTTATTCCTGTAAGCAGAAATAAGCCACCGCTTAATACGATTAGAAAAGTCCCAATTAAGGCATGTAATAAACTGGGCGTAGCCGTTTGTAGAAGCCGTGCTTGTGCATACGAATTGGGCTTTGCGGTTTTAGGAGGATTATCCAAAGTTAATTCAGACATGCTGTGGTCAATGGCAATTAAGCTTGTAAATTGGCTCACTAAATGGTGAGTAAGCGCAACATTTGTTATTCCTTCGCGTATATTATGCTGCACCGTTTTAAAACCATCATTTAAGCTTTCATTAGAACGCCCTCGCATATTGAGCTGCTGGGTTAAGTCCTTTATTTTTAAGCGCGCCCAATACTTATGGATGCCTTGTTGGTGCTGAGTCGATACTGCTGGTAACAGGCTAGACCACATGCGGTTTCGAAGATCTCCTGGGGCGCTGCTGGTTAAAAATTCACCGTTTACCGAAAAGGGCAATGTGACATCAATGTTTGATGCAGCAACTTCTCTACGGTAACTAATGGTTAAAGGCTCGTTTGCATATAAATCGGGCAGAATGTTTGGGTACACTTCAAATCCAAAGGCTTGCTGGGCATCTTTGATATTGAGCTTTATATTGGTAAGTGCAGGGCGTTTGAGTTTTTCAAGTAAGCGCTGCATGCCTAACTTCACCTTACTAATATCGCCAATAAATGTGAAGGTACCTTTACCTGCTGCGGCCGCTTGTGTCATAAAGTAGGCATTTGGCGCGCTTCCTATAGCAACCGTAAATAACCTATATTGGCCGAGCTGTTGATAAATAGTTTGCATAAGGTCGTCTTCATTACTTACGCTGCCGTCGGTAACGAAAATGATTTGATTTAGATAAGGAGTCTTTTTGTTTTCAACAGGGGCAAGCGCGAAGGCCATGTTAAGGGCTTTTTTAATTTCGGTGCCACCATTGGCTTCTAATCCATAAATATAACTTAGTGCATCTTGTTTGAATGCCGCAGTCGCGGGCTGGCTGGCCGGCCATAGCCTGGTGGCATCGGAACTAAACGCCACTAAGTTAAAATAATCATCTTCTTGCAAGTCTTGAATTGCCAGCGCGAGGGCTTGCTTTGCTTGTGTTATTGCCTCGCCTACCATTGAACCTGAAACATCGACTATAAAAACTACGTTACGTTTGGCTATAAGTACCTCATTAGCCGGTGGCATAAGGGTAATAAGCCCGTATTCATAGTTTTTAGACTGATAGGTGAAATGAGAAGCCTGCACTTTATAGCTGGGGCTCAACTGCCAATTGAGTACAAAGTCTTTATTTGCAGGCTGATGGGTATCAAGCTCAATTTCGTATTGTGTGCTATGGGTATTGATTGTTTTTATAGGATGGTGGTCGCTCGTAATACGACTCAGCGCTAAGCCCGTATTTAAGCTTATATTTATATATGTTTTTGCCGGTAAAGTGGCTAATTTATTCGCGTTGCCGTTGTATTTTGCTTCGGTATTATGGCTTTGTTGATATCTAGTTTGCAGGATATCTGTTGGCGATATGTGCAGACGCTCGCTATCTAAGTCTTGCGTTTGGTATCGCGGCGTAATGCTCAATGGCAGCCTTAGTGCATAGTTATGTTTGTCGCGCACAATAAACTGCTGATATTCAATGGTAACGGCAATGCTGGAACGTGGCGGAATATTAGCGATTTGATTGGTAAATATATTGGGGCGCAGCTGCGTCATCAGCGATGCCTTTTTGCCCAATGATTTAGCCTGTGTATACATTTCATCAGCTATGTCTTTACGTTTAATCAAGCCCTCTATTTTGCGATCGCCGATTTGCATGAGTAAATGATCAACGGCCGCATCTTGTGGTAGTGGAAACACATACACGCCTGTTTTTGTTTGCTCGCTGGTATTGCTAAATACCTGAGTGAGCTTGGTTCGCGCAATTTGTCCCGTTATCGTAATGTCTGCGGTGGTGCTTTGTAGGATCGCTGTTTCATACTTCGGCGCGTTCGTACTATGCTTATTTTGTTCATTTTGCGTGGCATGCTCAAAATAGAAACTACCGCTGCTGGTTTGATATATGTTGGTGACAATAATGGGTTTGCTGGTGTGATTGGCATGGCTGCTTTTTGGTATCTTAGAAGCAAGCGAACCACTGTCAACATTTACGGTGGCAATGGGCCTGTCATTGCTACCAGTTGTTGGTGTAATTAATCGGCTATTTGATGAGTATGAATTGACTTGTGTGAGCAAAATACTAGTCACCCCAAAAGCAGCTAAAATTATGGTGGCGCGCTGTAACGTTGTCATACGAGTTGCCTTAGTAATGAATAAATAATAGTGAGTAAATGGCGAGGTAAAATAGCTAAGCAAATACCAACCAACAAAAAGCAGCCATTAATTGGCTGCTGTCATTTGTTGGTTTGGCTTAACTAAGCTAATATTGACCTTGCGTGCAAAAAACAAATTTTCAACACTCGCAGGCGTTTGTTGCATTTGTGTATTAGTGTGCAAATTATCGTTTAGGCTAATCTTAGAAGAGCCCACGGACGTTTCGCCCGCACCCGAAATACTTATTTGCGTAGGTTTAACATTGTTGTTAACTAAGAACTGCTTAACCGCTTGAGCTCGTTGTTCAGATAAGCTTTGGTTATAAATGGAATCACCGCGACTGTCGGCAAAACCAGTTACTTTTACCTTAAGCTGCGGATAGCTTACTAGTATCGAGGCTAGGCTGGTGAGCTGACTTTTGTAAAGGTCTTCAACCAGGAAAGACGCGGTTTTAAATTGTAAGTTAGTCTCAAAGTTAGCTATTTCATTTAACCAGCCATCGTTAGACTGTTCGTTGTAAGATGCTAATTGAATCATTTGCTGATGCTGCATTGTTTGAATGTCGGTTTGCAGTGCAATAATGTTTTGCTGCTGCTGTTCAAGACTATGATTTGCCTGAGCAATTATGTTGTTAGCGCTATTTAACTGATCTGAGTCGTTTACGTCATCGGCAATTAAAATGCCAAATATGCCACCAACTAATGCGCCAAGAGGACCACCAACGGCAGCACCCGCGATAGCGCCAGAGCCAAATCCAATCATTTCATTGGTTTTTTCCACGACTTTTTGTTCAGGGTTTGTGCTGTATGAGCCAGCACTTGCTGACGGCGTAAAAGCAGCGCTAAGACAAAAAGTGATAGTAGAAGCGATAAGTAGTTTTTTCATGTGTTTCTCCAAAAATTGAGGTTGATGTTTCGTTGAGATGTATTACACACCAGCAAAAAGGCAATTTAGGGGAGACAATGTGGCAATGTAGCGATCAATTGTGGCGAAAAAATGGAAATTGCGGCTTTGGCCTATTTATATGCAGGAATTTGTCAGATACTGGCGGTAACAAACAACGAAGCAACTAACATAATCCTAAATAACGTGACCGTGTAGAAAACATATGCAAAAGAATATCGCCCTTATAGAAGACGAACAAGCTCTGCGAGAAAACTACGTGGATGCGTTAACTCGGCAAGGCTATAAAGTACAGCCTTATGCTGACAGGCTGTCGGCCGAACAGGCTTTTAAAAATAAACTGCCCGACTTAGCCATTATTGATATTGGTTTAGGTGACGAAATAGACGGCGGCTTTGCCCTGTGTCAGCAGTTACGTGCACAATCAAAAAGCATGCCTATTATCTTCTTTACGGCGCGTGACAACGACTTCGACACCATCTGCGGTTTACGTATGGGCGCCGACGATTATTTGACCAAAGACATCAGCTTGCCGCATTTACTAGCGCGTATTTCTGCCTTGTTTAGGCGTACCGAACTACTCCAGCAGCCACAGCAACAAAGCGACCTAATTTCAACGGGCGACTTGGTTATGGACACCAACCGCATGCGCGTAAGTTATCAACAGCGCTCAGTAGAGCTGACCGTAACGGAGTTTTGGATGCTGCATGCCATTGTCAAGTATGCAGGTCATGTGAAAAGTCGTCAGCAGCTAATGGATGAATCGAAAATGGTTGTTGATGACACCACCATTACCTCACACATAAAACGGATACGAAAAAAGTTTATACAACTTGACGCAAATTTTGACAGTGTAGAAACCGTATATGGTATGGGTTATCGCTGGAAACAAATGGATTAACGCAATGGTGGTAAGAATATGCTGAACATACTATGTTGATAACAATATGAAAAGATTAGCCATAGGTATTCGTGCCAAGCTGCTGTTTTTCTCTTCCTTTTTATTGGTTATTCCTTACATGAGTTATCAGTATGTATGGCAGTTAGAAACTTACTTACGTATTGGCCAAGAGCAAACTCTCGTAGGTACCGCGCGAGCAGTTGCTACAGCGCTGCATGAGCGCCCTGCGTTATTTGATAATCAATCCGCTTTTCTAGCTAACATTACACCAGGTACCGATTTATATGCTCACCGCATTCAATACCCTATAAAACTTGACGGCAAACTTAGCGACTGGCAAGACTACCAAGACAAAATGATAACCTATGGTGCTACTAACCTTGTTGAGCAAAGCGTTATTTATAGCCAAAGCAGTTTGTCGTTCAAGCATATGGTTGGGCAATATGATAAATTTTTGTATGCCATGTTTGAGGTAAGCGACGATAATGTGGTGCTCAGGCCAACTAATTCTTTGCGGGTAGACAGAAACGACTATTTACAAATTGCCCTAATAAACGCAGTAGGGGAGTTTGAACGTTATATAATTTCGCCATATGAGGCTGGCTGGGTCAATGCATATAGGCTTGACACTTCTAGCGCGGCAATTAAGCCTATAGAGCTTGAAACTCGCATTCAGGGGCAATGGGAAATCACTCAAAAGGGCTACACTTTGGAACTGCGGTTTCCCCTTTCTATGCTGTCGAGTAAAATTGCTTTTGCCGTAGGTGATGTAGACGACACCCAAACACGTCGTGTTAAATATTTAATGGGCACAGCCAATCCTTCGCAGTCAGAATCGTTGGGCACGGTGCTGGTACCTTCACCTGAAATAGAGCGAATTATTAAAGGGCTTAAGTACTCGGGTGCTCGAGTATGGGTAGTCGACAAGCATATGCGTGTGCTAGCGCGATCTGGCAACATACAGCAGTCTCAAGGAATATCAGATACAGGTCAAGGAAGGGCTAAAAAAGACAGTGAACTTTGGGATTATTTGGAACAACGTATTCTTTTACCGCTGTATTATAAAATATTAACCAAGCCGCCAGCCGATTTTATAGACGACTTGGCCGATGCATTTGCCTTACAAGGCCGAGATATTGCTAATGCGCTAGGCGGTGATCCAAGTACACTGTGGCGCTTAAGTTCAGACAACAAGGCGGTGATATTATCGGCTGCGCACCCCATTTTTATAGACAACCAGGTGATGGGCGCTGTTGTCGTGGAGCAAACGACCCATGGCATTAGAAGTCTTAGGAATCAGGCGCTTGAAAAGCAGTTTCATTTTATTTTGGCGGTTATTTTAATTGCTACTTTCTGGTTATTTCTATTCGCATCACGCATTTCCAATCGTATTAGAAAGCTGCGCGATGAAACGGAAGGGGCGATAGATGTAAATGGCAAAATAGTGGGTACCCTTAAGCTGAATAAATCGGGTGATGAAATTGGTGACTTGTCACGTTCTTTTACCCAAGTGCTAAGTAAATTGTCACAATATAATCAATACCTTGAAAATATGGCGTCGCGGCTTTCACACGAGTTGAGAACGCCGGTGGCCGTGGTTAATTCTTCCTTAGACAACCTAGAGGCGTCGCACAGTGAAGAAGATAGACAAGAATATATTAGTCGAGCAAAAGCCGGCATTAAACGCTTAAGTAAAATATTGAACAGCATGAGTGAAGCTACTCGACTCGAGCAGTCTATTAATAATAATGAAGCAGAAAATTTTGATATAGTGCCGGTTTTAGCAGGCTGTATTCAAGGCTATTCAATGACCTTTGATAATGCCAACTTGGTTTTAGATATGCAGCTTGAAAAAGTACTTGTTAAAGGCTCACCTGAAATGTTCGCGCAAATGCTCGACAAAGTCATTACCAACGCCGTTGAGTTTAAGCAAGATGCGACGAATATTAATGTTAGACTGTTTAAAAAAGAAGGTAATGTGGCTTTAAGTATTACTAATATCGGCCCCATATTGCCAGACAACATGCATAGCCAATTGCTGAACTCTATGATTTCAATACGTAAATCAACAAGTGCTGAGCAATCGCATTTGGGGCTGGGTTTATATGTCGCTAATATTATTGCTGAGTATCATGGTGCGAAGCTAAGTATTGATAACATGCCTGATCATAGTGGCGTTATTGTATTGTTAAAATTCAGCTAAGGGCTATGAATTGCTGTTTGGATGCAGTCTAAATGCAGTTAGTACAGAATAAAAATGGGGAGTTTATGCAATACAAAACAATATTAGCTTTATTGACTGTCAATCTGATGATGATAAGCGCTGCTTTTCTAAAGTTAGATTTTACGTATTTTTTATATATTTCAATACCACTTTTGTTTTTATCTATTTACGATACGTTTCAGGAAAAGCATTCATTAATGAGGAACTTTCCCATTATAGGACGGTTTAGATGGGTAATGGAGTTTGTGCGCCCATTTATTCAGCAATATATCATAGAGCCAGACACGGGTGGCGCTCCTATTCCTCGTATGTTTCGAACCATCGTCTATCAACGTGCAAAGAACAGCCGCGATACCATTCCATTTGGCACACAAATAGACACTTATAGTACTGGCTATGAGTGGATAGGGCACAGTATAGGTGCACTCGATGTAAAAGATATCGAATGTAGTCCGCGTATTAAAATAGGTGGCAGAGATTGTACGCAGCCTTATAGCGCGAGTATTCTTAATATTTCTGCGATGAGTTTTGGTTCACTTAGTAAACCTGCGCTACAGGCCTTAAATAAGGGCGCAAGCTTAGGTCAGTTTTACCATAATACTGGTGAAGGTGGCGTTAGCTCTTATCATTTAGAACATGGCGGTGATTTAGTTTGGCAGGTGGGCACCGGCTATTTTGGCTGCAGGAGTAAAGGCGGCGGATTTGACGCCGCTTTATTTGCTGAGCAGTCTAGCCATGAGCATATTAAAATGATAGAGATTAAGCTATCTCAAGGGGCTAAACCTGGGCATGGTGGGATATTACCCGCATCAAAGAATACGCCTGAAATTGCAGCAATTAGAGGCGTTGAAGCGGGCACTCAGGTTGATTCTCCGGCTTATCATAAAGCGTTTAGTACACCGTTGCAGTTAGTATCGTTTATCGCGCAATTACGGGAACTTAGTCAGGGTAAGCCTATTGGCTTTAAATTAGCAGTTGGCCGAAAAAGTGAATTTATCGCTATTTGCAAAGCTATGGTTGAACTTAACATAAGGCCCGACTTTATCACCGTAGACGGCGGTGAAGGTGGCACCGGTGCCGCACCCCTTGAATATTCAAATTCGATTGGTTCGCCGCTTCGCGAAGGCCTGGCTTTTGTAGACGACTGTTTAATTGGTTTTGGGTTGCGTAGCGAAATTAAGCTTATTGCCAGCGGCAAAGTAATTTCTGGATTTCATTTGGTCAAAAACTTAGCTTTAGGTGCTGATATCTGTAACAGCGCACGAGGCATGATGATGGCGCTTGGTTGTGTCCAGTCGCTAAGTTGTAATTCTAATCATTGTCCTACCGGCGTTGCCACTCAAAACCCACGTCTTTATAAAGGTTTGGTGGTTACCGATAAAGCCACGCGCGTATATAATTTTCATAAGAAAACAGTACATGCTGCTGTGGATATTATGTCATCTTCAGGCATTAGTACGCCAAGCGAGCTTAATCGTACGCACATTTTTAGGCGTGTGAGCCAGCAAGATGTTAAGCGTTACGATCAAATATTTCCGCTAATGCAGCCAAATTGTTTTGTGTTGGGGAATGTACCGAAACGTTATGAAATTGAATTTGCAGAGGCGTCTAAAGACACCTTTAAACCACTCGTCGAATTTACCAGAATTGATAAGACACTCACCAGTTTAGCATCGTGATGTAAACGGTATTTGATTTGTCGGCACTTAATGATTGCTAAGTAGTCACTGGGCATTTACTTGGCAAGGTTTCTTCAAAAGTAGGTATACTAGGTGTACCTATTTTTGTTGTAATTAAGGAATTTTAGTGCAAATTATGCGACGTGAGGCGGCCATTTTAAAGCCGTTAAGTGATCAACACACGACAATTATTGACAGAGTTTTGCGTAATCGTGGAATTCAATCTGAAGCCGAGTTGAGTGTGCAAGCAAAACACTTACTTCACTACAACAAACTAAAAGACATAAACAAAGCGGCTGAATTACTGGCCGATGCGGTAACAACCCAGCAGCAGGTTTTTATTATTGGCGATTTTGATGCTGATGGCGCCACCAGTACTGCGCTGTGTATCTTAGCGTTTCGTAAAATGGGTTTGTTAAGCGTTGACTACATTGTCCCCAATCGATTCGACTACGGCTACGGCCTAAGTTCTCCTGTGGTTGATTTAGCACATAAGGCAGGCGCTAAAGTATTAGTTACTGTAGACAACGGTATATCTAGTATTGAAGGGGTGCAATATGCCAAGGCACTAGGCATGACAGTGGTAGTAACCGATCATCACTTACCCGGTGAAACATTGCCCATTGCCGACGCCATTGTGAACCCTAATCAAGTAGACTGTGAATTTGCTTCAAAAAATTTAGCTGGGGTAGGGGTTGCCTTTTATGTTATGTCGGCCACTAAAAATGTGTTAAATGCGCGCGGATATTTTGCTGAGAAGCAAATAGCGGTGCCAAATATGGCAAATTTTCTTGATATTGTAGCGGTAGGAACGGTTGCCGATGTCGTCCCCCTAGATAAAAATAATCGTATTTTAGTGCATCAAGGTATTCAACGTATAAGAAGTGGGAAAACAAGACCTGGTATATTGGCTTTGTTAAATATTACCCAGCGCCATTATACCAAATGCTGCACAACCGATATCGGCTTTGTGATTGGTCCACGATTAAATGCCGCAGGGCGCTTAGAAGACATGTCGCATGGCATTGAGTGCTTATTATGTGAAACATCTAGCGAAGCCGCCAATTTGGCACTGACTCTTGATGGATTGAATCAGTCGCGTCGCGATATTGAGCAATCGATGCGAGAACAAGCCGAAAACGCACTTGCACAACTTTCCCTTGACCATAAAAACATGCCTGCTGCGCTGGTACTTTATAATGAAGATTATCATCAAGGCGTGGTGGGCATAGTGGCTGGCAGAATGAAGGAGCGCTACTACCGACCAACGATTGTATTTGCAAACGACGACGAACATGTATTAAAAGGCTCTGCGCGCTCTATTCAAGGAGTGCATATACGCGATGTATTAGCCAGGGTGGATAGTTTGCGACCGGGGCTTATTCATAAATTTGGCGGCCATGCAATGGCTGCAGGGCTGTCGCTAGCTAAAATCGATTTACCTTTATTTCAACAATTACTCATTCAAGTGGTAAGTAAACTTACTCAAGACTTGCCAAAAGAAGCGGTAATTCTTTCAGATGGCGAATTAAGTGAGCAGCAACTCACTATAGAAAATGCACACGATCTCAAGTACTCAATGCCATGGGGGCAAGGTTTTGAAGAGCCTTTGTTTGATGGTGTATTTACCCTTGTAAACCAACGAATAGTGGGGAAGAATCACTTAAAAATGACCCTTGCGCAAAACCAAGTTTATGTAGACGCAATTGCGTTTAATATAGATATAGAGACTTGGCCTAATCATCAAATCAAAGAAGTAAAAATGGCCTATAAACTAGATATAAACGAATTTAGAGGGCAAACTAGTTTGCAGTTAATGGTGAGTGATTTAGAGGCCGTTGAATAAGCGTCATGCAAAATCGTCAACAACTTAGTGGCTATGTACTGCACAAACGCCCTTACCGAGAAACAAGCATGCTGGTCGATTTTTTTTCGTTAGAGTATGGCCGTGTGAGCGCTGTGGCAAAAGGTGCCAGAGGCAATTCAAAGTCAGATCGCAAAAGCTTATTGCAGCCTTTTCAAAAGCTCGAGTTTGAGCTAAGTGGCCGTTCTCAGCTTAAAAGTTTAGGCCGTGTTGAAGCCCTGCAAAGCGCCACCAAAGTAAAACAAACGGGTTTATATTGTGCATTTTATATTAATGAAATATTAAGCCGGGCTTTACCAGAGGCAGAGCCTATAGTGGAAGTGTTTACTCACTACGAAAAAGCCTTAAGTTTAATAGCGAATGTCGAAAATAATGCATTGAGTGTTTTCGAGCCTATTCTTAGAGAATTTGAATTAACATTGTTATTAGCGTTAGGGTATCTGCCTGATTTTTTTTACGATGCCAAAAACGGCGACCCAATAAGCCATTTAGAATATTATGCGTTTGACCCTCAAATTGGATTTAGTTCCTGTCACCCGCAAGCCAAGCGTGCGATTAAAGGCGAATATATTATTGCCATTGCCCAAGGAAATTATGGCGGTACAAGTCAAGCCGTAATAAAACAAGTGGCAAAGTATATTTGCCGAATAGCATTGGTAGAAGTGATTGGTGAAAAACCCATTAAAAGTCGTGAATTGTTCATATAAATATCTTTATATTTTAATAAGGAAAATCAGGTGGATGCTTTGTTAGGGAATACTAAAGCTGATATCATTCTAAATAGTCAGCTATCCAAGTACTTCCTTCGTAACCACTAGGACATTCAAACATGAATCCAATTTTGTTAGGTGTAAACATTGATCATATTGCCACGCTGCGAAACGCACGCGGTACCGATTATCCAAACCCAGTACACGCCGCTGACATTGCAGAACGAGCGGGCGCCGATAGCATTACTATTCATTTGCGTGAAGACCGCAGGCACATTGTTGATAAAGACGTTTTCGCACTAAAACAGACACTTAACAGCCGTATGAACTTAGAAATGGCCGTGACGGATGAAATGCTTGCGATTGCAGCTAAAGTCGTTCCAGAGTATTGCTGCTTGGTACCTGAAAAAAGAGAAGAGCTAACCACTGAAGGTGGTTTGGATGTTGCCGGTAATTTGTCGAAAATGAAAGATGCCTGTAAACAGCTAAGTGAGCAAGGCACATTAGCCTCTTTGTTTATAGATGCTGATCAAGCGCAAATTGAGGCGGCGCTTGAAGCGGGCGCGCCGTTTATAGAAATTCACACCGGCCAGTACGCTGAAGCGAAATCAGAATTAGAGGCAATGCATGAATTAGCTAAGCTTATTGAAGGCATAGAATATGCAGACCGTTTAGGCTTAAAAGTAAATGCTGGGCATGGATTACATTATCATAACGTGCAGCCCATTGCGGCAATTCCACAGCTTATTGAACTTAATATTGGTCATGCGATTATTGCCAGAGCCGCTTTTGATGGTTTAGGCAAAGCGGTTGCCGATATGCGTAGCC
>JBLHMY010000019.1:0-19166 GCA_047621065.1 Glaciecola sp.
GTGCTACGACTTTATTCGTATACCTATGACTATGAGCACTTTGTACCAACTATTAGTCAAATTCGCCAATAAAGCCAGTGTAATGTAAGCTCAGATAGTGCCATCATCCCTAAGCCCATGTATTTATTAATTAATAATTTCTGGCACGTTCAATGCAAAAAAAGATTGAAAATGCGACTAATAGATAAAAACTACTGGAATTACACATGGACATGCCTTCAAAATTAAGCCACACAGCAAAGTCACCACTACTAAAATACCTACCTTTTGTTACCTTATTACTAGCAACCACTATGTTAGGCGGTTGCGGGGATGCTGCGGCAGTAAAAGATGCAGAAGCAGAAAAAGAAATAGTAAAAGTTATTCCTATACCAGTAGAAATAAGCAAAGCGACTACTGGCAGCATTTCTTCTAACTACGAAACCACGGCTGTACTTGAGGCAAAAGAAGAGGCATTTGTAGTTGCGCGGGCCTCGGGTATTATTGAAGAAATAATGGTTGAAGAAGGCGATTATGTAGAAAAAGGCCAGGTGTTAGCTAAATTAGAACCACAGCGTTATAAGCTCAATTTACAACGCGCTGCTGCAGACATGCTTGGTATAGAAAAAGAGTTAGCAAAAATAAATAAGGTATATAGTCAAAACCTTGTTAGCACCGATACCTTCGATAAAATTAGCGCTCAATACGAATCTGCAAAAGCCATATTAGCTATTGCTAAATTAGACTTAAAAGAAGCCACTATAGTGGCGCCAATCAGTGGATATATTGCCCAGCGCAACGCCAAAGTAGGTAACTTAACCGAATCTTTTCAGCGCGAGCGTATGTTTCATATCGTGCAGATAAAAGACCTGTATGGCATAGTGCATTTACCGGAAAAAGAGCTTTCGATGGTCGTTAAAGATCAAAAAGCAAGCTTAACGGTGACAGCATTGAACGATAAAAAAATCATTGCTTATGTAGAGCGTATTAGCCCTGTAATTGACTCAACAACAGGGACTTTTAAAGTAACATTACGTGTGCCTAACCCTGAAAAAACCCTTAAAGCAGGCATGTTTACCCAAGTTAGTCTGAATTATAACACGCGTGAAAATGCCACCTTAGTACCTCGTAAAGCCTTAATATCTCTTGATGATACGGTCAATGTTTTTGTGGTTGATGCAAACGGTATTGCCAAAAAACAGGCTATTACCATAGGCTATCAAGAAGGCAACCTTGTTGAAGTTATTGAAGGACTCCACGTCAATCAGAAAGTAGTGATTACCGGTCATCAAAACCTTAAAAATAACGCGCTCGTAAATATTGTTAATGGTTAATCAAGGAACTCACCCATGAATATTATTGAAGTGGCGGTTAAGCGCCCGGTTACAGTGTGGATGTTTACGCTAGCGGTTTTACTATTTGGCTTTGTTTCATTGTCGCGATTATCGTTAAATTTATTGCCAGAACTTTCATATCCCACCATAACGGTAAGAACTGACTATGTTGGCGCTGCGCCCGGGGAAGTAGAACAACTCGTTACTAAACCTATTGAGGAGGCTGTAGGCGTTGTAAAAGGCGTACGCAAAGTCATTTCAGCATCAAAAGCGGAACGCTCTGATGTTGTGCTTGAATTTGAATGGGGCACTGAAATGGACGTAGCAAGCTTAGAGGTGCGTGAAAAGTTAGATGTTTTATTGTTGCCATTAGATGTGCGGCGTCCATTACTATTAAAATTCAATCCAAGTCTAGATCCGATTATGCGTTATGGCTTGAGTATAGATATACAAAGCGATCAAAACTTACCAACTAAGGGCGAGTTTTCGTCTTTGGATATAGCGCAAATGAAGCGATTGCGCACCTTTGCTGACCAAGACATCAAGCGCAAACTTGAATCAGTAGAAGGAGTCGCGTCTGTTCGCATTGGTGGCGGTTTAGAAAATGAAGTACAAGTGCTTATTGATCAGCAGCGCACCAGTCAGCTGTCTATTTCCTTAGCTGAAATTATTCAGCGTTTAAAAGATGAAAACGTAAATGCGTCTGGTGGACGAGTTGAAGATGGCTCGCAAGAATACTTAGTTCGGACTATTAATCAATTTCAATCCTTAGATGATATGCGAAATCTCTATATTGCGACTCGCCAAGGCGTTCACATTAAGTTAAGTGATATAGCGCAAGTAGTAGATACCTATAAAGAACGCAGTTCAATTACGCGTTTTAACGGATTTGAAGGTGTCGAAATTGCTATTTATAAGGAAGGCGATGCCAATACCGTAAAAGTAGCAAGAGCAGTATCTCAAAGACTTACCGCTATTCGTGATGCAATTCCTAAAACTTACAAACTACAGCAGGTCTATGATCAATCGTTGTTTATTGCTAGCGCCATAGATGAAGTGAAAAACGCCGCTCTTGTTGGTGGTGTGTTAGCGATGTTTATTTTATATTTTTTCTTAAAAAATATTTGGCCCACCTTAATTATTTCTATTTCTATTCCCGTTTCAATTATTGCCACCTTTAACCTTATGTATAGCTATGACATAAGCCTAAACATTATGAGCTTAGGCGGCATTGCTCTGGCCATAGGCTTGTTGGTTGATAACAGTATTGTAGTGTTAGAAAATATAGATAGGCACAAAAAGCAAAATAGTAATTCGCTCGACGCTGCGGTAAAAGGTACATCGCAAGTGTCTATGGCAATAGTGGCCTCGACGTTAACCACCATGGCGGTATTTTTTCCCTTAGTATTTGTTGAGGGAATTGCAGGTCAGTTGTTTAGCGACCAAGCACTAACGGTCACCTTTGCACTAGCGGTTTCTTTAGCGGTGGCACTGACCCTTATTCCCATGCTGGCTGCGCGCGAAAAGTCTCATTACAATGAGCAACACAGCAGCCAATCGAATACTCAAGATAACAAGCAAATACTTGATTTGGGACCACCCCAAGAATCAATTAAACCTACCGGTAAAATGGGTTTAGTCGCTTACTATATAAAATGGCCTTTTGTGTGGATCATTAAAATTGTGTTTTACGTGGTGCCGGTTGTTATAGTGAGCCTGTTTACAACGCTCTTTAGGGTTATATCGTGGTTATTAACCCACTTATTTAAACCTGTGCTGTGGATATTTGACAAATTTTATTTACTATTAGCCGGCTTATACGAACGAGCGCTAAACGCAGTTATGCAAGCAAGATTGATGGTAACAATAGCCATTATGGCGGTATCGCTGCTTTCTATCTTGTTGCTACCTAAACTGGGCGTAGAGCTTATTCCTCCTTTGTCGCAAGGGGAATTTAATGTTGAAATTACCTTGCCCTCGGGTGCTAGGCTGCAAAATACCGACGCCATTATTGCCGACTTAGCCAGCTTCACGCAGCAGCTCGACGGCGTAGATAGAACTTATTCAATAGCCGGCACCGGCAGCTTAATGAATGCCTCTGCGGTTCAAGGTGGCGATCACTGGGGCAAGCTCAACGTGGTTATGAATACAGATGCAAGCAATGAAAATACTGAGCAAGTAAAATCTAAAATGCGTGAGCATTTAGCAATACAGGCTGGTGTACAAAGTAAATTTGGTAAACCAGAGCTATTCAGTTTTGCAGCGCCCTTAGAAATTCAAATAGCAGGTTACGACCTCCAGCAGCTTAAGCGCTATGGCGATGATCTGGCCGCTGAGCTTGCGAAAAACAATCGCTTTGCCGATGTGAAAAACTCCTTACAAATCGGTAACCCTGAGCTGAAGATTTTATTCGACCACGCTAAGCTTGCGCAATTGGGCTTAAATGCAGCCGATGTATCGGGCTTAATTGCGGCTAAAGTTGGCGGAGAATTAGCCAGTAAATTTAGTATAGACGACACAAAAGTCGATATTTTAGTACGCAATCAAACCCAGCAGCGAGATTCTATTGCTGATATTACCCAGCTTATCGTTAATCCGGGTGCGTCACCGGCGGTTAGCTTAGCGGCGGTTGCCAATATCAGTATGGCTATTGGCCCAAGTGAAATATCTAGAGCAGGGCAGCAGCGCGTGGTGCTTATTACTGCAAACTTGCGCTATGGTGATTTAGGTGCTGGGGTGATTGACGCGCAAAGCGCAATTGATGAAGTTGCCTTGCCTATTAACTTGCAAGCAAGTGTGGCTGGGCAAAGCGAAGAAATGGATGCTAGTTTTAAATCACTTTTGCTGGCATTAGCCTTAGCAATATTTTTAGTTTATTTAGTAATGGCCTCGCAGTTTGAATCATTGCTGCATCCGCTTTTAATTTTGTTTACTGTACCTTTAGCGTGCGCCGGCTCAATTTATGGTTTGTTCTTAACCGGCACTAACATAAGCGTGGTGGTGTTTATTGGCTTAATTATGTTAGCGGGTATAGTGGTAAATAATGCAATTGTACTGATTGATAGAATCAATCAACTGCGCGCCGGCGGGGCTGATAAAGCCAGTGCAATTATAGCAGCTGCGAATAGCCGATTACGTCCTATTCTTATGACAACCTTAACCACAGTGCTTGGCTTACTGCCTATGGCAATAGGCTTAGGTGATGGTTCAGAAATTCGCACCCCTATGGCGGTAACAGTCATTTTTGGTTTGTTATTTGCAACTTTGCTTACTTTATTTTTGATACCGGTTTTATATAGCCTGTTTGATGTTAAACGCTTTAAGAACATTGAGCAAAACAACGTACAAGCCCAAAATAATAGCGCACTTGCCAAGGAGACGGCAAATGGATAAGTTTGCTAATGCAGGGGCCGGATTAGCGTCATTTGCAATACGTCGTCCCGTTACTATTTCAATGCTGTTTTTATCACTTTTATTAATGGGTATTGGTGCCAGCCAATATTTACCGTTAGAGAAGTTTCCAGGCATCGATTTCCCAGAGCTCTACGTGCAAATTCCTTATCAGGATGCTACGCCGGCTGAAATAGAGAAAATGATTACTCGCCCCGTAGAAGAAGCTTTAGCGACCATGTCGGGTATTAAACGCATGCGTTCGTATTCGAATGAAAATAACGCAGAAATAATGCTCAGATTTGATTGGGATGCCAATATTAAAGCTAAAAGTGTTGAAGCGCGAGAGAAAGTAGACGCTATAAGGCACCTGTTGCCCGACGACGTAGAGCGCCTAATGGTGTTCAAATTTAATCTTGCTGATATGCCCGTATTTCAATTAAGGCTGTCGAGCGACCGCGATATTTCAAATAGTTATGAGCTGCTTGAGCGTACTTTAAAAATGCCAATTGAAAGAGTAACTGGCGTGTCGCGGGTAGAACTGTATGGGGTGAATAAAAAGCAAATATCTATTCGGCTTGACCCTGATCGTATAGCAGCGCTTAGAATCAATACCGCTGATGTATATAAAGTGCTGCAAAATGCAAATTTCTCAATGACAGCAGGACAGTTTTTCGACTTGGATCAAAAAATTACCGTTAATCCACTGGGTGAATACCGTAGCAAGCAAGATATTAGTAATTTGATAATAACGCGCAACGTGCGCCTAAGTGATATTGCTAGCATAGAGTTTGAAACGCCAAAAGCAACAGAAGGTCGTCATTTAGATAAAACCCACGCCATAGGTTTGAATATATTCAGAGAGTCGGGCGCTAACCTAGTAGACGTGTCTGAGGCCGTTATGGCCGAGATAGAAACCGCTAAAAGCAGCACGGCTTTCAATGGAATCAACCTATTTATTATGCAAGATGAGGCTACTAGTGTGACCTCTTCATTACAAGATCTATTGAATTCGGGCATGATTGGAGGAGGGCTTTCTATTATTGTGCTGTATTTGTTTTTACGCAATCTAGCTACCACCTTAGTGGTTGTTTTGTCTGTACCCTTTGCTATTTGTATTACACTGGCGTGCATGTATTTTTTAGGCTACACCCTCAATATATTGTCGTTAATGGGATTAATGTTAGCGGTAGGCATGCTCGTAGACAACGCAGTGGTGGTCACCGAAAGTATTTTCCAAGAACGCGAAAAAACAGACGACGTGATTGCCGCAACGAAAAAAGGCGTATCGCTAGTTAGTTTGGCGGTAATCGCGGGCACGGCAACCACCGCTATTGTGTTTCTACCAAACATTGTGGGTGTTAAAGCAGAGCTTACTGTGTTTTTAGAGCATGTGGCGGTGTCTATTTGCATTTCTTTATTTGCGTCGTTGTTGCTCGCACAAACCTTAATTCCACTGCTTACGACCAAACTTAAAATAAAGCCTAAAGCTAAAGAAGCCCATTGTTTGCAAGCAAAACCTTCAAAACTAAAGGCCTCTTATGAAAAAATATTGCGCTGGACCCTAGGCAACCAAGGCAAAACATCGCTCATTGCCATTGCTATTTTGGCCAGTACAGCAATTCCTTTAACCTTCATAAAAAGCGATGATGACAACAATAATAATCAAGACAGAATTTGGTTAAACTACCACATTCAAAGCAATTACAGCCTTGATGAAGTAGAAAAAGCGGTTAATAAAATGGAAGATTATTTATATGCCAATCAATCTAAATTCCATATCAAACAGGTATATACTTATTTTACTGCGGGCTATGCTGTATCTGGACTTACGCTAGAAGATGACTTACCTGTTTCGGTGAGCGAGCTGAAAAAAGAGATTAAAGAAAGCTTTCCAGCATTTGTACGAGCACAACCTTCTTTTGAATGGGATCAAGGTTCAGGTGGTGGTGTACAAATTACTTTATACGGGCAATCGTCAGAAACTTTAATGGAAATTGCTGAGCAAATTGTGCCAGTGTTATCGAGCATTGAGGGTTTAACCGACGTAAAAGCTGATATTGATGCTCAAAACTATGAGCTTCAAGTTACCGTAGATCGCGAAAAAGCGTTTCGATTTGGGCTAAGCGCTACCGATGTTGCAAGCGTTGTTAGCACCGCGCTTCGAGGTACTAACTTACGTACCTTTAGAAGCAGTACCGACGGTGAAATTAATATTCGCTTACTTTACGACGAGTCGCTACAACAAAGCGTAGATCAGCTCAAAAATTTGACAATATCGCGCAGTGCTGATCAAAACATCACACTAGATATGGTGGCAAACATGAGCGTTAATGCGCGTATGTCGCAAATTCAGAGACTCGCCAGGCAAACATCTCTTGGTTTAGGGGCTAATTTAGAAGACGACTATACTATAAGCGAAGCGCGCAAAAGTATTGAACTTATTATGCAAAATATAGAACTGCCTTCGGGTTATACATGGTCATTAGACGGTAGTTTTCAGCGCCAAGACGAAGATGAAACCATTATGCTCACCAACATGATTTTGGCTATCATTATGATTTACATTGTTATGGCAGCCCTGTTTGAATCACTAATATTACCAACAGCAGTATTAACGTCGCTGATTTTTTCGTTTACGGGTGTATTTTGGGCCTTTTTAATAACCGGCAATGCAATGACTGTAATGGGCATGATTGGTATGCTTATACTCATGGGTATTGTGGTTAACAACGGCATTGTATTGGTCGATCGCATCAATCAACTTGCTAATGCCGGTATGAGCGTCCACAACGCTATTATAGAGGGTTGTTTAACGCGCGTTAGGCCTATTCTTATGACCGTTCTAACCACTGTTCTGGGGCTCGTTCCTTTAGCCTTGGGTGATGTAAGTATTGGTGGCGATGGTCCTCCATATTCACCCATGGCGATTGCAATAATAGGGGGATTACTATTTAGTACGATAACCAGTTTGTTTTTAGTACCGCTAGGCTATTTGTTATTACTGAAACTTAGGCGAAACACTATGATGATGATTGCCGATGGTAAAAGGTTTGTTTCTCGTTATGTGAAACTGCCAGGGTAATACTTTAGGATATTGCTTGGATAATCTGCCGGCTATTTTAGTTTATGTGTTTATATTCTAGGCATAAACCGTTTACAAAACCATGCTGCAAAAGCAAGAATATATTTTTAGCGCAAGTAATCACTTATCACCGATTTAATTAGTTTAAGTCTGTTTGACAAAACTGAATGCTGGCTTTCACACAAATAAAGGTTTTCACTAACGGGTATTTTTAGTTTGTGTACCTTAATTAATATTTGTGGCTGATATGCCATTACCGCATATAGTGGAAGCACCGTAAATCCGAAGCCCTTACTAACAGGCTCTAAAATTAGGCTAATTTGGTTAGAAAAGCCTTTATGTTGAAATTGTTCAATGTGCTCAAATTTATCAAAGTTTTGGCTAAGCAACAGCCAGCTATGATGAGATGCGTCAGGATGCGAAATAAACCCTATTTGAATTAAGGTCTGCCAATCAATCGATTTAATCTTGCTAGATGTTACTAGTACTAATGGTTCTTCAGCTATTTTTTCGGCGCGTATGCCAGATTTACTAGTTATTTGTGTAATGAGCCCTAAATCTATTTCACCATTTTGTAAATTGAGTTCAATTGTTTTGTTTGGTGCAAACATATAATCAATGGCTAGTTGCGGGTATTTTTGCTGTAATTCGAGTAAATGAGGATAGAGGGACAAGCCAATACTCCCAGGTGAGGCAATTTTAATGCGTCCAACATATGCGTTGTCTTGCTTAATAAGAACACCTAGTTCTTGGGTTGAGCGCAAAATTTCTTGGCCCTTTTGGTGCAGTTGGTGACCTTTACTGGTCAATAAGAATGATTTCCCTTTTCTTATTAACAATTGACTATCAAGCTGAATTTCTAATTTTTTTATATGCTGACTTACCCCTGATTGTGTCATAAATAGTTTTTCAGCGGTTCGTGTAAAATGGCCAATTTCTGCTAGGGTACAAAACGTTTTTAACCATGCTTGATTAATCATTACAAAATTTACTCATACTAATTACAAATGATAATTTTTTGTACTTTATCATGTGTTCTATACTCATGCCATTAAACAACAACGAGAAGCAACTATGAGTAATACCTATCCTAGAACATTTTCACACATTGGCATTTCTGTGCCTGATCTAGACGCAGCCGTAAAATTTTATACAGAGGTACTTGGCTGGTACCTTATTATGAAACCTACCGAAATATCGGAGGACGATTCAGCTATAGGTGAAATGTGTACCGACGTATTTGGTGCTGGTTGGAAACACTTTCGCATAGCACATTTATCAACCGGGGATAGAGTTGGTGTAGAAATTTTTGAATTCCGAAATCAAGAAAATCCAGAAGATAATTTTGAATACTGGAAAACAGGTGTGTTTCATTTTTGTGTTCAAGATCCTAATGTAGAAGAATTAGCGGATAAAATTGTAGCGGCGGGTGGCAAAAAGCGTATGAAAGCCCCTCGATACTATTACCCGGGGGAAAAGCCTTACAGAATGATTTATATGGAAGACCCTTTTGGCAACATTTTGGAAATATATAGCCATAGTTATGAATTGACCTATGCTGCTGGTGCCTACTAAAAATATTGATATGCAACTAAACAGAAGCACTCTTATCAGCACTCTTAAGTTTTCCACAGTATAGCTATAATTAAGGTGGGTTTAATAAAAGGTTGTATAGTAAAAATGCGTTTCAATCTCGCCACAAGAATTTCTGGGCTTGCTCTAAAGAAAAAGGGCAAGTCAGAATTTCTCAAAAGAGCTCTGTTGTATTGAACAGAAATAGTGTTTATTCTCCTTAATACTTATTAGTATATATTAAGACAAAGTGAATCGTCTGTTGAGACGTGCGTAGCGAATAATGGAGAAATAACATGACATTCAAATATTTATTAGCCTTTTGGGTAAGCCTATTACTCGCAACTAACAGTGTTTATGCCCAGTGTACTGTATCTTCGCAATGGGGCGCACAAGACACCCTTGGTTCAGCTAATCTGGTTACGCCCCAGCGTACTCTACAAGCAGCAAAACTGATTAAGCAGGGGAAGTCTATGCCCCTTGGTATTGCAATTGGACCAAATACGCCAGCTTTTCCTCCTCGCTCGCTCAACTTACAAGTAGTACAGCCTAATCAGCAAGGCGGCCAAAAATTATCTAGCTTCGGTTATGATGCTAATTATAACGATGACCTCTTGCAAACATGGGTGGGTATTGGTTCACAGCTCGATGGCTTGGGACATTTGGGAGAAAACGGCAAATATTATAATTGTTTAGATGAAAAAGAGATTAGTGCAATCACCGGACTGACAAAGCTGGGCACACATGCGATACCGCCTTTGGTAGGTCGAGCCGTAATCCTTGATATGGCCGCTCATGCAGGCGTTGAGGTAATGGAGGCGGGTCAGCACTTCGGGCCTGACGAAATCAAAGCGGCTGCAAAAGCGCAAGGTGTGACGATGGGTGAGGGCGATATTATCTTATTTCATACCGGCTGGACCGAGGGTAAACTTGAGAGCGAGCCTGCCACATGGGGTAGCGTGGCGCCTGGCTTGAACAATGCAGGCGCATTATACATTGCCTCGCTAAACCCTATGGCTGTGGGCGCAGACACTTGGGGCTTGGAGCCCATTCCTGCGCCGCAGGGAGATAAATTGTTTTATGGCCATGTTATATTTTTAAAAAACAATGGTATTTATATTTTAGAGACAATGAACGTGGGTCCATTACTCACAGAAGGTGTTAATGAATTCATGTTTGTACTGGGACAACCTCGTATTATTGGGGCGGTGCAGGCAATGATTAATCCAGTTGCACTTTATTAATGATTTCATAAAGATGTAAAGTAGAAGAAGATACTCAGTTAGGCGAAGTTGATTTTAGATAATGGTCTACAATCACCCTTAAATCAGATAAAATCTTCTATAGACTATTTGAACGCCTCTTTTAACAGTGAACAATAATTTGAATGTAGCGATTTTACTCGAGCCAATTAATCAATTCCTGCAATGTGAAACTCCGCAAAGCTGGATTGAAGAGGCCATTAAGCCAAAAAACTTATCTGTTTTATTGACCGATCATTTAGTTTGCGAATTAAAAGCAGCACAAAGCGCCATGTTTTTAATTCGCCGATATGCAGTAGATGCAACAAGTGCTAAGGCTCTGCTTGAGTGGTTGGCGCCTTACGAAAAATTCACCTACCGCCAGGAAGGGAACTGGCAAGAGTTACCTAAGTGCAAACTAAATAAATCAATGATGGCAAAAACAAACTCGCCTTACAGCCAAGATCTAATTGATAAAATGGTGTTGCTGATAAAAGAAGAGTTACATCATTTTTATCAGGTCCTTGAAATGATGAATGTATATGGTATTGAGTATAAAAACATTAGCTCTAGTCGTTATGCAAAAGGGCTACTGACCCATTGTAAAACCCATGAACCCGACGCATTAATTGACAAGTTAATTTGTGGTGCCTATATAGAGGCTCGCTCGTGTGAACGATTTGCTAAAATAGCCCCGCATTTAGATGCCAAACTAGACGAGTTTTACAATAGCTTGTTGAGGTCAGAGGCAAGGCACTATCAAGATTATTTAACTCTTGCTACCGATATTGCAGGAAAAGATATTTCATCACGAATTGCGTTTTTTGGCGAAAAAGAAGCCGAGCTTATTGTAACTCAAGACACTGACTTCAAATTTCATAGCGGTGCGCCTATCGTAAATGCTATGGAAGATAAGCTAATGCAGGCAAAAACCGCATAATATACTTACGCTACTTACTATTTAATAATGTTTTAGAAGTGACGCGTTTCTAAGGAAAGGTTTTCAGCAGTAGCTATTAAAATACTGCCTTGGGTGTACCAATCACCCAGCACAATTCGTTGAACGAGACGTTCGTTTATCACAAAATCATGAACATTAGGACGATGAGTGTGGCCATGAATAAACAAGTTAACGTTGAAAGATTGCATTGTGGCCTCTACTTCAGATTGCGTAACATCCATAATCTCTTCGCTTAGCTTCAGCTGATTGTCTTTGCTAACCTGCCTGCCTTTAGAAGCTAGTTTTTTTCGTAAACTAAGCGGTAAGGCTAACATTAGTTTTGGCCACCACCACCCCCGAGCTTTTTTACGAAACTTCATATACTCGATATCTTTTGTACATAATTCGTCGCCATGAGATATGAGTGTTTTACGTCCATATAGGTCAATCACAAACTGTTCAGGTAACAATTGCATATTGCATTGACTCGCAAACGCGTCTCGTATTGCAAAATCTCTATTGCCATGAATAAAAAATACTGGGGTAGATTTGCTCACCTTAGCAATAGCGCTGGCTACTTGCCCACTGAAATGTGTCTTGTTGTCGTCGCCAATCCATACTTCAAATAAATCGCCTAAAATGTACAAAGCGTCAGCGCCGAGTGTTTCTTTTTCCATAAAATCAAAAAAACACTGGGCGATATCACTTCGCTCAGCGCTTAAATGTAAATCGGAAATAAACAGCGTTTTCGACATATAGACTTATTTACTTCTTCTACAGGTGCTCATTAAGCATGCATAGTAGCTGATTCAATAATGACATCTTCAACAGGCACATCGCCGTGCATGCCTGAATTACCGGTTTCTACGCCTTTAATTTTCTCAACAACGTCCATGCCATCGACCACTTCTGCAAATACGCAGTAGCCATATCCTTGCGAGTTTGCTGCGCTAAAATTAAGGAAATCATTGTTTTGGACGTTAATAAAAAACTGACTAGTAGCTGAATGCGGGTCGTTAGTGCGGGCCATTGCCAGCGTACCTTCTTTATTACTTAGTCCGTTGTCGGCCTCGTTTTCGATGGGCGACTTAGTTGCTTTTTGATCAAGACCCGGCTCGAAACCACCGCCTTGAATCATAAAGCTGCTTATCACTCTATGAAAAATAGTACCATCATAATAGCCCTCTTCAACGTGGGCGATAAAATTAGCAACAGTATTTGGCGCTTCTTTTTCAAATAATTTAATTTTGATATCACCAAAGTTTGTTTTTAACAAAACCATTTAGTTTTCCTTACTTATTTTGTGCGTTAATTAACTATAGAAGACAAATAGTAGCCTATATGGCTAGCAAAATGCTAGAATTCTCCTCATCTTTTTAATAGTTACCCCTAATTAAGCTTTATAATTTATGTTGCAAATTTACAATACTTTATCTAAAGAAAAACAACCTTTTACGCCTATTGTTGAAAACAAAGTGGGATTGTATGTTTGTGGAATAACCGTATACGACCTATGCCATATGGGTCACGCTCGCACTTATTTAAGTTTCGACATTGTGGTTAGGTATTTAAGACACCTTGGCTTTGATGTTAAGTATGTGCGTAATATAACCGACGTTGACGACAAAATCATTCAAAGGGCTCAACAAAATAATGAAACGCCTGGTGAATTAACCGAGCGAACTATTGCTGATATGCACAGCGATTTTGCTGCCCTAAACCTTTTGCAACCAGATGTTGAGCCGCGCGTTACCACGCATATGCCTGAAATAATCAAGGTTATTGAACGTTTAATAGACAAGGGTTTTGCCTATCAGTCATCTACCGGCGATGTATTGTTTAAAGTAAGTTCGTATAAAGAATATGGCAAGCTAAGCAAACAAGACTTGTCGCAGTTGGTATCGGGTATTAGGGTACAAACCACTAGTGATAAGCATGACCCCTTAGATTTCATATTATGGAAGGGTGTTAAAGAGGGCGAGATATCATGGTCATCACCATGGGGTGAAGGTCGTCCCGGTTGGCATATTGAATGTACGGCAATGAACCACAAACATTTGGGTGAACACTTCGATATTCATGGTGGTGGCTCTGATTTAATTTTTCCACATCATGAGAATGAAGTTGCCCAATCTTGCTGCGCTTACGATACACCTTATGTAAATACGTGGATGCACACCGGCATGGTGCAAATTAACAATGAAAAAATGTCGAAATCTTTGGATAATTTTTTTACCTTAAGAAGCGTCCTTGAGAAACATGATCCAGAAACACTTCGTTTCTTCTTAATGTCGGCTCACTATCGCAGCCAGCTTAGTTATTCACAAGACAATATAGACCAAGCCAGAGCAAGCCTAGAACGTTTGTATACATCGCTTAGAGATGTTGAGCCAAATCTAGATGTTGATAAGGCATATGGTGGGTATTTGACTAAGTTTGAAGCGGCTATGAACGACGATTTCAATATGCCGGTTGCTGTGTCAGTGTTGTTTGATATTGTAAAAGACTTAAACAAGCAAGACAGTGCAAGCCAAGTGGCGAAAGATACCGCGGGCATTTTACGTAGATTAGGAAAGGTCTTGGGTATACTCGACAATAACCCTTCGGATTTTTTGCAAGGTGAAATAAGCCAAGACTTTACCGCTCAGGTTGAGGCGCTTATCGCAAAACGAATTCAGGCAAGAGCAAACAAAAATTGGGTGGCAGCAGACTTAGTGCGCGATGAACTCGCGAGCTTAGATGTTGTGCTTGAAGAAAGCAAAAAAGGCACTAGTTGGCGCAAGGCTTAACAATTAATTTAAGATAAAAAAAGGGGGCAATCGCCCCCCTTTTTTAGTACATTTTTTTGCTCGTTATGTGCGCTTTACGTCTACTCTAATCTTAAGCTTCTGTCCGGGCTGTAAGTATTTTTTACCTTTCAAATTATTCCACGCCGTTAAATCAGCAATTTTTACCTTAAAACGACTTGCAATACGGGCTAAAGAATCGCCCGTTCGAACAGTGTATACCAAGTTGCGCATAACGGGAGAGGAGGCGTCGGGTACGGGAACTTGGTCAGTCCAAATAACCAAATTTGCGCCTACTTTGAGAGGGTCAGTAGGGGCCATTTTATTCCATTTAGCCAATTCTCTAACGCCTACTTTGTGCGCCATGGCGATGTCCCATAAGGTATCACCACTTGCTACTTTGTGTTCTATTTTATGGTTAGCGCGTTGAATAGACTGTGTTTTTTCTAAGCGCTGGTCTACCGATAAGCTGTAAGCATCTAAGTCTTTTAGTGAGACAGGTATTAAAATGTAGTTGTTTATTACGATAGTATTATTTTTTAAGTTGTTGACCTGTTTTATTACTTTTACGCTCGTTGCATATTTATTTGCAATAAGGCCAAGGCTTTCACCGCTTTTAACTTTATGGCGCACCCAGTTTAATCTTTCTTTGGTATTGGTTTGCGATAATTTCGTAGCAAAATTTTCGGCTTTATCAATAGGTAACATTAAGCGATGTGGACCATCTGGGTCGGTTGCCCAGCGGTTGTATCCAGGGTTTAAGGCTTGTAGCTCAGCAATTGTTAAATCGGCCATACGAGCCGCCACAGCTAAATCTATTTGCGACCCAACATCAACTATTTCTACAACGGGCGAATTGACAATTTCGGGCCAGCTGAAATTATATTTCTGTTGGTTTTTAAGAATATCTGCAAGTGCTAGTAGCTTAGGCACATAAGCCCGCGTTTCTCTAGGTAAATCAAGTGACCAAAAGTCGGTAGGCTTACCAGCGCGCTTATTTTTCTGGATAGATCTCATTACTCTGCCTTCACCGCTGTTATAAGCGGCTAAGGCATGAAGCCAATCACCGTCAAACATTTCATTTAGGTATCTTAAGTACTTTATTGCGCCTTCAGTAGAGGCTATTACATCGCGGCGGCCGTCGTACCACCATGTTTGCTTCATCCCAAAACGTTTTCCTGTGCTAGGAATAAATTGCCACATACCAGAGGCCCTGCCATGAGAATAAGCAAAAGGGTCAAAGGCGCTTTCAACGATGGGTAATAACGCCAACTCCATAGGCATGTTTTCTTGTTCGAGGCGTTGTGTAATATAGTATAAAAAGGGACGAGCACGTTTTGAAACGCGCTGCATATATGCCGGGTGGCGCAAGTACCATTTCTTTTGCGCGTTTAGCCGCGCTTGGTTTTCTGGTATAGGTATGTTCAATTGATATTGAATTTTTTCCCAGAGGTTATTGAGTGAATTGGGATCGATAGGATCGTCTTGCTCAAGGGTAATGTCGACCTCTGCTGTGGGATGTATAACGTTTATTACGCCTTCTTGAGCGGTTTCGCATTCATCTGTACTATCTTGGTTTTGAGCATCAACAGCACTAGGACAAGGCATGAGGTTGTCTACGCTAAGTTGCGTTTCTTCAGCCGCTGTGATTGCTGAGGCTACCTCAGATACTTTCGTAAAGGGAGGTGCAATTTGACAAGCGGTAAGGGCGAATAACAAGCCAACAGGCAATAAAAACTTCATAACATCCTTTCTATTTATAATTTTGACCAACAAATAAAGTTATGGCTATTAAATGATAATTAAAAATTATCCTTTAACTCTCGGAGCCTAGCGAACGTGTCTATGTCGCTTTTCAATCTACTTTGTGATGAATTATTCTCAAAAATAGATTCTTTGATAAGCAAACTATGACAACGTAAAAATGGATTAATTTCACATTCTTTTCCAATAGTACTTGGCAAGGTAATTTCATCTCGTTCTCGGGTTGTATCTACCCACTTTGCATATTCCATTAATGCACTGTTTTGTTGGTCAATACTTAAGGCAAACGCCAAGTTGGCCTGGGTATATTCATGAGTGCAATATACTTTAGTATTTGAAGGTAGCGCCGCTAATTTTTGTAGCGATGCGTGAAATACCTCTGGTGTGCCCTCAAACATTCGTCCGCAGCCGCCAGAAAACAATGTATCACCGCAAAATACAAAATCTTTGTGCACGTATACTATATGGTCTAGCGTGTGCCCGGGGGTATGCAAAATAGTAAACGAGATGTCGAACTTCGCTATATTTAGTGTATCGGCCTGTGCAAGCACATTGCTTATGCCTTTTATATTTGGGTTGTTTGGCCCATATACTTTAGCCTCAGGAAAAGTCTTTGTTAACGTAGCAATACCGCCAGTATGATCATAATGGTGATGTGTAATTAAGATGCATTCAAGCGTTAATTTGTGTGTTTCTAAGAACGCTAAAACAGGTTTAGCATCACCGGGATCTACCACCAATGCATGGGTATTGTTATGCAGGGCCCAAATATAATTATCGTTAAATGCTTTTATCGATGAAATTTTATAGGTCATAGTACGGTTTTTATTCGCTAAAAAAAGTTATGTGATAGTATCACAATTGTAGTTGAACGTTTACTCTGTGTTGTATTTGTGTAAGCTTAAGATAGGTTATGGTAGGTGATCGGAGACAAATAATGATAATGCGTTCGGCCCGCACAGAAACAAAGCCAGATTATCCAAAACAATGGCAAGAATTAAGCCAAGGCGACTTAGCGCGCGACGAATTAGAAAAAGCCCTTGAACCAATTGTGGATCGTATTTTTGGATATTATTTGGTTAAAATAGGCAGCTTGAGTAGTCAAATCAATCTTCCAACATGCCCCATTAAAAATCAATTTAGCTGTGCACCGCATGCAAATAAACACAATCATTTGTGCGCAAAATCATCAAGTTTACCTTTTCAAAACAATAGTGTAGACGCCTTTGTAATTTTAGGCGAGCTAGATTTTGCTCAAGATCCTCATCAAATTATACGAGAGATTGACAGGGCTATTACTGCCGACGGTAGAGTGGTAATTGCAGGTTTTAACCCCTTTAGTATTGCTGGGGTAATGAAATATTTACCGATTAACCGCAAAAATATTTTACATCAGGGGCGTTTTTTTACAGCATCCCGCATTAAAGACTGGCTGCAGTTACTTAATTTTGAGATTATTCAACAAGATAACCTCTTATATTCATCACTTTTTATGCATAAGCAGCTTACCAGTCAAAGTACCGTCCAAAAGTTTTGCAAGCGATATTTGCCTTGGTTTTCCTCAATGTACATTATTCAAGCCAGAAAGCGTGAAATCCCCCTAACGCCGGCTAAACCTGTTTGGCAAGTAAATCGTAAATTTAGTACTTCAACCGCTTCAGCCCGAAGCCCTCAAACAGTATTCAATAAAACTAAATGATATTAATAAGTAGGTTTTAATGGTTAAAGCTCAATTGCGCTTTACCCATTAAGCGCTACATATGGTGAAAAAAATAATAGACCGAGTAGAAAGTTTATGATGGCAATTATTCTGCTTAAGTTACTTGTGTTGACCTCTATTAAAAATTGATACCGCGGGGTTTTTACTATTGAAACTTTGATCATTGCGAACACCTAAACAAAAAATAAATCAGCCGCTAGGGTGATTGTTCTCAATATTTAATTTGTAAAGGTATTGTTTGTTTCAGTACCTATTAAATTGGCAATAACGACGATGCAATGATTCAATTGGAAGGAAGTTTTGCAAACACTACAAAAGAAATAAACCAGTTTAAGGTTTACAATTGTTGCTTGTGTGAGGCTAAGTTTAAGCAACATAATGCTCGGGTAATTACTGGCAACAATACCATTCAACATGCATAACAAAATGCAGCTACAAAGTTAACTAATGACGCTTTTGTTGCGACCAGAATTTTTTGCCTGAAAGAGGTTTTCATCAGCCCTCTCAAAAACAGATTCGATGGTATCACCACTCTTAAAACTGGTTGCCCCAATGGAAACAGTTATAGTGATGTTATGTTCTTTATATTTGAAAGGTGTTAGCTTTATTCGCTGACTAATTCTTTGCAGGAGTCGTGTGATTTCGTTAATGTCACTTCTTGGCAGTAATAAAACAAACTCTTCTCCACCCCAACGAAAAAGAAAATCTGTAGCGCGTAAGCAATCGGCAATACTTTTTGCGATTACTTGCAAAGTTTTGTCTCCAGCAGCGTGCCCATAATTATCATTTACTCGCTTAAAATGGTCTATGTCCAAAACTACCATACACAAGTCTTTTCCGTAGCGTTTCCACCTAGCATATTCAAGCTTAATACGTTCATTGTATGCCAATCTATTAGGAATATTAGTTAACTCGTCACGGTAGTTACGTTGCTCTTGTTTAACCAAACGGTTTTTATAAACAGATGTGTAGTGCTCAAGCCTTTGCAGTTGAGCCTGCATGTCACCTAATATGTCCATCATTTCACGTTGTTGGCTTTTACTTGCTTGTCCGCTGTTCTCAATGGTTTTAGACATATTCGCAAGATATCGATTTGTACGTTGTTTTAACGAAGCAATGTCTGTTTCTTCGTTAACCGTGTTCTCAAAATCGACAATACTTTGTTGCAAGTATTCTTGGTTTTTGTTCTTTTCAAGGTCTTGAATTTCGGCAATTTCAATGGAACGTCCCACTTGAACATTAATGTTTGTGAGTGATCCGTGTAGTTCAGTGACTGTTTTTTGTGTGTGCCGGCGCTCTTTTAATAAATCGTTAATGAATGCTTTTATGACTATTAAACAGCTTTCCAAAAGCTG
>JBLHMY010000020.1:0-18921 GCA_047621065.1 Glaciecola sp.
TCTATTTGATTGTGACGATGGCGGATGTTGTAATCAACATGACCTTTGCTATGACCGTCAATCAGCGCCAAAAAGTGATCTGTAATGTGGCGTATGTGCGCCCCTATGCTACTGGGGAAATGCGGAGGCAATTTTTGCTGATATTCTCTAAGACCAATCCCATCTAGCAAATCGATTGCTTGGCTAACAATGGCCGTGTAACTGTTTGACATACTTATCCTCTAAACTATTTGGTAGCAGTAATTACGATCTATATTTACGATATAAATCAAATATGTAAACAACGTATCAACAACATCGACCGGCGTTAGTATAAGTGTAGACCGTAAATCTGACAAATTTATTTCAATAGCATAAAAAGTCAGTTAATTTGTCATACTGTGGCTTATCGTAGACATGGCATTTCATTTTCAATAGATTACGCGGTGACTATTGCGCACAAAAAGTTTTCTGCAAAAAACATCGTGCCCAGACACATACGTATTCAACAAACGAAAGCTGTTATACTTGCGCAAACATAGGCAATATTTACCTATAGTGCACAAGAAACTCCGTATAACTGCTAACCAATAGACATTTACTGATATTATATGAAACTACCTATTAATGATTATTATCCTGAAGCAAGCCGCCTTATCCTTGGTTGTATGAACCTTGGCGGCGGTTGGAACGACAATCCCGTGGCAGGCAAGGACATTGATCAAGCCTTCGATTTGGTCACAAAAGCACTTGAAATTGGTATAAATGTTATTGACTTGGCCGATATTTATACCTTTGGCAAAGCCGAAAAAACCATTGGTGAACTGTTTAAAAGAGAACGTTCTTTGCGTCATCATTTAATTTTGCAGTCTAAAGTAGGTGTAAAACTTACGCCTTCCTTCGACATTTGCCACTATGATTTGTCGGGTGACTGGATCACAGAAACTGTAAATGCGAGTATTAAGCGCTTACATGACAATAACTTAGACATTTTATTTTTGCATAGACCCGATCCACTCATGCAATTAGAAGAAACCGCCAACGCACTTATGAAACTGCATGAACAAGGTAAGTTTGAATATTTGGCTGTGTCAAACATGCACGCAGGTCAAATTGCTTATTTACAAAGCGCAATTGAAGTGCCCATTATTGCCAATCAGTTAGAAATGAGTTTAGCAAGCTACGATTTTGTTGAAGACGCCATTACAGTAAATATGCCCATAAATGCGCACAATGGCTTTCCACGGGGCACATTAGAATATTGCCAGCAAGCAGGTGTGCAATTGCAGGCGTGGGGACCAATGGCACAGGGCAGATTTGGTCAGGACCAAGCTTCAGGAAACACAAACGCTACGCCAGCAACCAAAGCAACAGCAACCATCGTACAGCAGTTAGCAAATGAATATGGTGTAGACACAAACGCCATTGTACTGGCTTGGCTAATGCGCCACCCAGCTAATATTCAGCCGGTATTGGGCACAACAAATTGCGACCGTTTAGCCAGTGCTCAAAAAGCAATAGATATTCAATTGTCACGTGAACACTGGTATTCATTATTTGAATCAATTCGTGGACAAAGAGTTCCTTAGCCGCTACTGGTAATTGCGCAAAGTACAAGCGCGGCTAAGTGAATTCGCTATTTGCTCTTATAAGAAACATAAATATGAATAGTCAACATCATTCGTCTGAGGAGTTGTTATGAAAATTACCGTTAATATTGAAGAGTTTTCTGGGTCGACTAAATACGTATCTGCATTAGTATTGGCCTTAGCATTAGGACTAAGCGCTTGCTCTAAGCAAGACCCCCCCAACACGCAAACCTCAGACAATGCAGATACAAGTGCAGTAAAAAGTGAAGGCTCTGTTTTTAATAAAACCGATTATCTCACTCGTAACATCCAAGACGAAGTATTCTATTTTGTTATACCCGACAGGTTTCACAATGCCAACACCGAAAATGATATTGGCGATCCTAAGCGCGCTATTTCCAATGGTGGGCTAGATAAAACCTCGAAGTGGGCACTTCATGGCGGCGATATTACAGGTGTAGAGAACAAACTAGATTACATCGAAGGTTTAGGGGTTACCTCTATTTGGATGACCTCAATTTTGCGCAACCACGTTAAACAAGACGACGGTTTTGGCCACCCTGGTAATTGGGTAATAGACTTTACAGAAATAGACCCACATTTTGGCAGCAACAATGACTTAAAAAACTTAATCGATGCCGCCCACAAACGCGATATTAAAATATTTTTCGATATTATTACCCACGATACGGCACAGGCAATTAAAAACAAACAGTGTGATGACAAAAAAGGTAAGTTTTTAGAACCCGGTCAATCAGCATGTGATTTTGGCTCACAAGCATCAGCCTCGGGCACAAAGTATACTCCCTTTGTGGTAGACCCTGACGTAATTGCAAAATTAAGCCAAGTATTTAAAGATCTGATAACAGAGTTTAGGCCCGACGGATTTAAAATAGACAGCGCAAAGCATATAGACATTGATTTTTGGCAGTCTTTTGTACCAGCTATTACCGCCCATGCCCAATCAATAGGCCTACCGGAATTTTTTATTTTTGGCGAAGTTTACGAAGTTAATCCCGCTGATTTAAGCAACTTTACTGGCGCCGGCAAACTGCCTTCAATGCTCGACTTTAGTTTTGCATTTAACGCACGAGAAGTCGTGTTTGAGAACAAAAACGTTAGCCAACTCACCACATTATTCGACAATGACGACTACTACCGAAATGCAGGCTCTTCACCAAACGATTTAATCAACTTTTTAGGCAATAATGACATGGGTCGTGCGGGCTTTTTTATTGCACAGAGCCAGCCCCGTATTGCAGACGACAAAAAGATAAAGCTCAGCAGCATTGCGCACGCCCTTATGTATTACTCTCGTGGTGTACCGGTAGTTTATTACGGCGATGAACAAGGCTTTACCGGTGACGGCGGCGACGTAGACGCTCGTGAAAATATGGACCCTTCGCAAGTCGACTCATACAATGACAACGTGCTAATTGGCAGCAACAGCACAACCGCTAGTAGTAATTTTGATACCCAACACCCGCTTTACAAGAACTTAACTGAACTTGCAAGCGTGCGGCTTGCCCACAAAAGCCTCCGCCAAGGTGAACACATAAACCGCATTCTTGATGAAGAAAAGCGTTTGTATGGTTTCAGTCGAATTTTACTAAGCGATATGATTGATCATTTGATAGTGTTCAACTTTTCTAACCAGCAGCAACAGCTAAGCAAGGGCGTAGGGTCACTAGAATACGAAAAACTTGCCGGCCATCTTAGTAACACAGCCACATTGAGCGGTGACCAGTTGCTGTTAACTCTAGCGCCTCAAAGCTACTTGATATTAAAATCAAACAGCCCTATTGTGAAATCCATGGTACAAGATATAACTATGCAGCCACTTTATGAAGAAGACGATCGTGTGTTTATTCCTTTTGAATTGGAATTTAATAACCCTGAACAATTTAACATAGCGAAAATATCTGTATACAAGGTAAGCCAAGAAGGTCAAAAAACATTAATTTCATTTGACACTGCCTCCCCTTATAGAGCAGTGTTACGCCCGTCACAACTGCAAGGTATTAGCAAAATAGAAGTACAAGCTGATAACTTCAAAGGACAAGTCAAAACGAAAGTGTTTGATCTATCTTTGCTCTAGGTATGCATTAAACCCTTATTTAATTCAGTCGACATATGAAGGACAATCAAGTGGATAATTTTGAATTTAGCACCACTAAACGCATTATTAGCGAAATTGGATCCTTAGCTAACTGTGGTCAATACTGTCATCAGTTAGCTATAAAGAAGCTTTTGATTGTAACCGACAAGGGTATAATCGTCCACGGTATAATTGACGACTTACTGAGCTGTTTAGCTACAGCAAATATTGCCTATACTATTTTTGATGAGGTCATTCCCGATCCGCCGCAAAGCGTTATAGAGCAAGCGACCTATATAGCAATAGAGAATAAAATTGACGGTGTTATAGGTATTGGTGGCGGTAGTTCACTAGATTGCGCTAAGCTCGTAGCGGTATTAGTCAAGCAGCGGCAGTCGCTGCAAACAATGTATGGCGTGAATAACATTACGAGTGAGCGTTGTCCGCTAATACTTGTTCCTACTACTGCGGGGACAGGTTCCGAAGTTACACCTATTTCTATTGTTACCACCGGCGAAACTACCAAAATGGGCGTGGTATCGCCGGTTCTGTTACCCGACATCTCTGTTCTAGACGCTAGTTTAACCCTAAATTTACCCAAACATGTTACAGCGTCCACAGGTATAGACGCAATGGTACATGCTATTGAAGCCTATACCAGTAAAGTTAAGAAAAACCCATACTCCGACATGCTTGCTAAACAAGCATTGACCTTGTTGTCTGCAAATATAGAAGAAGCTACGCACAATGGTGAGAACCTATCAGCGAGGCAAAACATGCTGCTGGGCGCATGTTTTGCCGGCCAAGCTTTCGCCAACGCACCGGTTGCTGCTGTGCATGCCTTAGCCTATCCTTTAGGCGGCCACTTTCATATTTCCCATGGCTTGAGTAATGCACTGGTGCTCCCCCATGTACTTAGATTTAATAATCAAAATGCCAGCGATTTGTACAGCCAACTTGCACCATTTATTCTGCCTGCCAATATGCTCAGTTCTGCACAGTCACAAACAAGCACGTTGTTAGCTGATTATTTTAGTCAATTACCTCTTGATCTTGGCCTTCCAACTACACTGAGTGCTTGCGGAGTGGGTGAAAACGATTTAGTAATGTTGGCCCAAGATGCCATGCTACAAACGCGTTTATTAGTCAATAACCCGCGAGAAGTTGAATATGAAGACGCGCTTCGAATATACCAACAAGCGTATTAAAAAATTACCGCTGTAAGAAGGAACAAAAGTGACCCGCCACACTCAAATATTGCCGCTACGTAATACCTTTCGCTATTTTTTTGATATTGATACTCGTTGGATGGATAACGATATTTATGGCCATGTAAATAACGTGGTGTACTACAGTTATTTCGATTCTATTGTAAATAAATATCTTATTGAGCATGCAAATCTCGACATTCATAATGGTCAAGTAATAGGACTTATGGTCAGCTCGCAGTGCAACTATCATAGCAGCATTGCGTTTCCTGAAAAAATAGTGGGCGGCATTGCCGTTAGCAAAGTTGGTAATTCATCAGTATCTTATAAAGTCGCGATATTCAAAGAAGGCCAGGACATCGCCTCTGCCGATGGCAGCATGACACATGTTTTTGTAAACCGTAAAACTAACAAGCCAACGCCTATTTTAGGCCAACTAAAAGAAGCCTTAACAAAAGCCCTCATAACTTCTGCCATCAACCCAGTACAACATCCATATTGACTTGAAATCTAGCAGCAATTTATCTTATAAACAAACAGCCCAATAATAACTAACTTCCCTGCGGGGAATTAATTATTACCTGAACCCTGTTTACTCAGCACTATATTTGGAAAAACTCTCTTCTCATATCTCGGTCGGTATTATATGCACCACCAAGGGAAGAAGTTTTTGTATAAGAACTGGTATCACGGATACCACGAGCCTTCACACAGTAATGCGTAGCATTAATGCTAACCGCTACATCTTTTGTACCAGTTAAGGCTTGAAGCGCTACCATCACTTGTTGAGTTAAGCGCTCTTGCACCTGCGGGCGTTGAGCAAAAAAGCTGACTAAACGGTTTATTTTACTCAGCCCAATAACCGTTTTATTTGGAATATAAGAAACCGTTGCGGTGCCATCTATCGTCACAAAGTGATGTTCGCAGGTGCTAGTTAAACTAATATTGGTAACCTGAACGGGTTGCTCAATACTCATTTTATTTTGTATTTGCGTGATTTTAGGAAAATTAAAGTAGTCAAGCCCAGAAAATATCTCATTCACGTACATTTTAGCAATACGATTTGGAGTATCCTGCAGACTGTCGTCATTTAAATCTAAACCCAGCGCTAACATAACGTCGGTCATGCTTTGCTTTATTTTAAGGCGCTTTTCTTCGCCACTTAAACCGTTATCTATCATTGGTGTTTCAAGCCCAGCAACTAACAACGCATCTCGTACAAGCATTGCTTGAGGTGACAGCGCTATATTGTGGTTGACTCCATGAACTACAATTTTTTCGTTTGCTAACATTGTGTATCCAATTAATTATGTACTTTTGTATACGCACAGAATTTAGGCTGGTTTACTATTACTCAATATAAATTCTCTGAGAGGCGATCCTAGCTTGTTCACTTTACGTAAATCTCTGTATTGTCCACTTATTTTCTTTAGTGGTTTTTGTATGTAAAATCAACGTGCTGCATATACCCAATGACATTTATTTAATGCCTTTGGACTTATTTACTGATGCTTTATGCAACTTTTCAACAAATGACTACAGCAACCACACTCACTATTTTTACAAGGAGCACCACTACCATGAAAGCTGCTACGATAGCTCCCATACTAATTACTGGGGGCTCCCAACGTTTAGGGCTAGCCATCGCCCAATTCTTAAATTCAGAAGAATTTGAACCTCGCTACGCCGATACTATGCACCAAGAAACAGGGTCGAAAGCGGCTTGTCCGGCGGTTATCATAACATACCGACAAAAAAAGCCCGCGGTAGACGTATTAATCAGCCAAGGCGTAGTGGCAATAAAAGCTGACTTTGCTACCGACGAAGGTATTGCCAGTTTCATCAACACGCTAAAAAAACACACGTCCATTTTAGGCGGTATTATTCATAACGCTTCTGACTGGGACAAAGAAACGCCTAATGCCGACCTTGCCCAGTTATTTACTAACATGATGCAAGTGCACGCTAGCGCGCCTTATCAAATAAATATTGCCTGTAAAGACATGTTAATAAATGGTGGCGACATAATACACATGACCGATTATGTACAAGACAAGGGCAGTAGTAAACATATCGCATATGCGGCTAGTAAAGCTGCTCTGCATAACCTCACCCTTTCATTTGCTAGTTTGTTAGCACCAAAAGTAAAGGTAAATTCAATTGCACCTTCGTTACTCATTTTTAATGATGACGATTCGCAAGCATACAAACAAAAAGCGCTGTCAAAATCTGTTTTGGGTATCTGCCCTGGAGCCCAAGAGGCTGTTAACGCGGTCAACTTCATTTTCAAGAGTACATTTTTAACAGGCCAAGTAATTCATTTAAACGGCGGGAGAAACATAAAGTAATGCAGTCTTTTATTACCCTAAAAATAGCTATATTGTCAGCCAGAACAACGGCATTAATATTCATTAGTTTATTAGCCTATTCGCATCAAACAAGCGCACAAGAAACATCGCCAATAATCGAAGTTATTAGTGTCACAACAACCAAAACTGCGAAAGCCATTAATCAAACACCCGATAGTATAAGCGCCGTATTGGCACAAGAAATTGAACTTATATCAGGTCAGCACATATCCCAAGTACTCGATTCAGCGCCAGGCATATGGATAAGCCGTGGCAATGGTCAAGAGCACTTAACTGCTATTAGAAGCCCAGTACTTACTGGCGCTGGCAGTTGCGGTGCTTTTTTTATGGGGCTAGATGGTATTTCTATTCGGGCGCCTGGTTTTTGCAATGCCAATCAACTATTCGATATCAATTATCAGCAAGCTGACAGAATAGATATATTGCGGTCGCCTGCAAGCACACTATATGGCAGTAATGCCTTGCATGGAGTTATTAATGTGATTACGGCAGATGCATTTACAAACGATAGTAATACCGTAGGTTTGCAATTTGGCGCGAATGACTTTGCTCGTATCAGCAATAGTTATGGGCAAATTAATGAAAAATCGGCTTGGCAAAGCTTAATTAATATTACTCAAGAAAATGGTTTTCAGTCTCAAAGCGGATATGATCAGCAAAAAATGACACATATTTATCAAACACGCGGTGATGTGTGGGATACAAAAAGCGTTCTTGATCTTAGTAATTTAAATCAAGAAACAGCGGGGTTTATCCGTGGGTTTGAAAGTTATAAAGACCCACAATTACGCCGTTCCAACCCTAATCCAGAAGCCTACAGAGACGCGCGCTCATTGCGAGCCTATACAGCATTCACAAAAACAGACGACAGCGGCAGCTTTACCCTCAAGCCTTATTTACGCTGGAATACAATGGCTTTTTTACAACATTTTTTTCCGTGGCAAGGTTTGGAAGAAAATCGCCATGTTAGCCTAGGATTGCAATCGCAGTATAGCTACCGTTGGCAAGGTATTGACTGGGTGTCGGGTGTGGACACTGATATAACTCGCGGTAGTTTAATTGAGACCCAAGAAAACGATTTTTCGCCAAGTGTCCCCAAAGGTATCCACTACGATTACAATGTAAATGCCTACCAGTTAAGTGCCTATACCCAAGGTACTTGGCAACACAACAATTGGATTGTAAGAGCGGGCGCGCGCGTAGAGCGAAATCAATATGATTATACTAACAAGACTGCAAGCCCGAGTGCTTGCGCGCCACAAGTAGATGTGTGCCGCTTTAGTCGTCCCGACAGTCAAGACCTTTCATTTAATGCGTTGTCACCTTCTGTTAATGTACAATATTTGATGGGTAACAATACGTCGCTGTATGCAAAATATTCGCAAGGCTTTAGAGCGCCGCAAGCGACTGAATTATTTAGATTGCAAAACAATCAGCAAATCACCGATATAGACAACGAGAATATGAATGCCTATGAGGCAGGTATTCGCTACTCAAACCCTACTACTAATTTACATGTGGCCGGTTTTAGTATGCGTAAAAAAGATGTTATCTTTCAAAATTCTGACCGTCAAAATGTAAGTGGCGCAATTACCGCACATAAAGGTATAGAGCTTGAACTTAGGCAGCAGTTAAGCACTAACTGGCAGTTCAGCGGCCATATAAGTTGGTCACAGCACACCTATGAGAACGAAACGGCGTTAGTGCGAACCAGTATAATCGACAACACCATAGACACCGCACCTGAATGGCTTTCCAACCTCAATATAAGCTACTCACCCAGCGCACAGCTAACAGCACAACTAAGTTGGCAATACCTCAGTGAATACTATTTAAACCCTGAAAATACAACTGAATATGAAGGACATCAGTTAGTTGATTTCAACATCCGCTATCAACTTGCTAAGCAGATCAGTTTAAGTGTACATGTGTTAAACTTACTTGATGAAGAATACGCTGAGCGCGCCGATTTTGCTTTTGGTAGCTACCGCTATTTTGTGGGCCAACCACGGCGTGCTTTTATTAACTTAGTATGGTCTTATTAAAATGCAAACCCGACACTACACATTGCTATCTGAGTGGGCCGAACAAGAAGCCGTTATATTAGCTTGGCCTCATGCTGGCACTGATTGGATTGATAACCTTGATAACACACAGCAAACTTATCTTGAGCTTATTAATGCCATTAATGACGCATTGGCAGTAGTTATATTGTTATGCCCGCAAGATGAAATTGATTCTGTTACTTCTCGACTAAGTAACAGTAATCAGGTGTTAATAGTGCCTTTAGAATATAATGACACTTGGGTACGCGACTATGCTTTTTTAACAGTGAGCGATAATCAGCACAACTACCCGATGAATTTTACCTTCAATGGCTGGGGACAAAAATTTGATGCCGAGCTCGACAACCAAGTTAATCATCGATTAGCTGAGTTATGCCAACATCAGCTTATAAGTAACCCAACCGTTTTAGAGGGTGGTGCAATTGAAATTGATGAAAACCAGCACTTATTAACCACCGCTTCATGCCTATACAATCCCAAGCGAAACGGATATATGAGTGATGAAGAATACCGTGCCTTGTTTGCTGATTATTTAGGCGTAAAAAAAGTGACCATCTTTAATCATGGTTGCTTAGAAGGTGATGACACCGACGGCCACATAGACACACTTGCGCGTTTTACTCCACTCATGGGCATAGTACTACAAGGCGCTGACAATCGCCCTCACGACCCCCACTTTGCAGAGTTGTTCAAACTACGCTATGAAGTAAGCCAAGTGTTGCCTAAACATAAAATTTATTCGCTGCCTTTGCCCTTTATCGCTAACGACGATGGTGAAAGACTGCCCGCCTCGTATGCAAACTACCTTATTTTAAACCGCCATATACTAATGCCTATTTATGGCCACATTGAAGATGCCAGCGCGATAAAAATTGTGCAAAGCGCCTATCCGAATTATAAAATAATCCCCATACTGTGCCACAACTTAGTGCAGCAAAATGGCAGCTTACATTGTATTAGTATGCAAGTACCTGCTAATACATTAAAGCCAGAACTTATTGCAAAAGCTCAATTAGGAGTGTCAGTATTATGAGTACCTTTCAAACGCCTAACAAGCTTAAAGTGGGCATAGTTCAGCAAAGCATACAGGGCAATGATAAGCATAAAAATTGGGAGGAGTCAGCAAAACAAGTACGCAAACTTGCGGCCCAAGGATGCCAATGCATTTTGTTACAAGAGCTCCACTCAAGCCTATATTTTTGTCAAACAGAAGATGTAAATCAGTTCGATTTAGCCGAGCCTATACCCGGAAACGCCAGCGCATTTTTTGGTGCTCTTGCCAAACAATGCAATATTGTATTAGTGACGTCATTGTTTGAAAAGCGTGCCGCAGGACTTTATCATAATACCGCTGTAGTATTTGATAAAAGCGACGCCATTGCCGGTATCTACCGCAAAATGCATATACCTGATGATCCTGGCTTTTATGAAAAATTCTACTTCACGCCTGGCGACCTCGGCTTTGAACCTATTCAAACGAGTGTAGGCAAACTGGGCGTGTTAATATGTTGGGATCAGTGGTACCCAGAAGCCGCTCGCTTAATGGCAATGGCAGGCGCTGAAATTCTGTTTTACCCCACTGCAATAGGCTGGGATCCTAGCGACCCAGAAGATGAACAACAAAGGCAGCAAGGAGCATGGGAAACCATACAGCGGGCTCATGCAGTGGCCAACTCGATACCTGTTGTTGTGGCAAATCGCACCGGTTTTGAAGCCTCGCCAAATGCCACCGATGCAGGCATACAATTTTGGGGACACAGTTTTATTGCAGGAGCACAAGGCGAAGTATTAGCCATGGCAAAAGACGACTGCGAACAAACCCTTATGGTGGAATTAGATATGCAAAAATCTGAACATATTAAACGAATATGGCCCTATTTCAGAGACAGACGCATAGACGAGTATCAAGACTTAACAAAACGTTGGCGCAGTTGACCTTCAGTTACGACTTTTAAGTATCATAATAGTTTGTACCATGGTCCTAAATTTACGCCCCTACAGTTTACTCTATGCTTAAATCACTTAGGTGTTCTTACTAATTTTGCGACTGAACTTGCAGTAGCGGTAAGCTCGTTATTTTCGTCATAGAGGTGGCTTTCCATAAAAGCTGTTTTGTAGCTTTGCTTAATCACCCAGCCTTCAACACGAAGTTTTCCGCTGCGTGTTGGTGCAAGAAAAGAGGTTTTAATCTCAAGCGATGAAACGTTTATAATTTCTTGGTTGCAAATAATAACAGCGTGGCTCATAGCCGCATCAAGCATGGCGGTAACAAACCCACCTTGAACAATATCAATTGAATGGCAAAAATCTTTGCTAATATTAAATTCAAACGTACAGCTGGTTTTGTCATTATCGAAATCTACTAGCTGCCCACCAAGCATGCCAATGAATTTAGGACCATGGGCGTTTATTTGTTTAACAATCATTTCTTTGCTCTTCATAAATACCTTTATAGTTGTTTGATTTAATGCAAAGGTTATAGCTCAATAACTTTCTTTAGTACTCTTGCATCGCCGCCGATGCTGCGGTAAAGCCCAATCTGGACGTGCCTTAAGCAAGGTTTGGTTTTCAGGGCCAAGACCATAACGATAACTAGACAAGGCAATTGATACATTTTTTGCGTCAGCATTTACCTTAGTTTCATACACTACCGTTTTGCAACTGCGGCCATTGCAACGAACTCGTTTTGAGGCTGCTTGTTCATGCATAACGCCGTTTATAGCCACCGAACTAACCCTGAGGCTATCTTCTGACAAACCAATATCCAAAACATCTGTATCGCCATATTCAATTTCCAAACTGAGCAAACGATCGGAACCGCGCACGCTCCATCGCGCTTTACCAGCCTCATTTTGGCTATGCAAGACAGACAATCCGCGCGGAGCATCAGGCCAATAGGCTGGTACCAACAAACCTGCAATCGCAAATATGGCGGTCATACCCAAGCCTACCAAAGGCAGCGCTATTTCATAGGACTTTGTGACTGCGTCATTGGCATTGCTATCTACAGGATGGGGGCTTTCATCTTGGTTCCCCTATGCAAGAACCCAAAGAATAAACATTATCCCAATTCTATGCAATAAGCTTTGAAGCGTCGCCCAATAACACAGATTAACGCACTTTTTTATGCACTCCTAGTTTCAGGGAAAGAGCATAAAGCTTTAGTAGCAAGGGCAAAGAGTATTAGTGAACATAAAGTCAATTCCAACCCTTCGCTTTTAATCTACTTCATAATAAATAAATCTTCTTATGATAGGTCAAATATACCAATACCGTGTTTGGCGTAAATATATGTTTAAAAGCTTTATCGTTAATATCAAGACCACCTGTATATTTACCAAATGCCGGCATGAGTAAAATAGCATCCCCGCACACAAAGCTTTTTCCTGTGACTTTTCTATTAGCTAGTTTGTAGCTCGATTTGGGATGATAGTGACCAATAATTTGAGCATCGGCCCGCACCTGCTGGTTATGTACATGCCTTGCTAGCTCACCATCGTTGCTTTGGGTATCAAGCACCTCTGGCTCGTGTACTAGTAATACGTTATGTATCTGTAAAAATGGCGCTCGATCACCTAAAATTTCAGGCGGAATATCGGGGTCATGATTACCTAGTATCCATGTCCACTTACCCACCGATTTGACCAAAAAATTTAGCTGTTCTAAATCATCTGTTTGCATTCGGCTAAGAGCATTGCCATCGTGTAAACTGTCGCCTAAACACACAATATGTTCGCAATCATAACGCTGCATCAAAAGGTGCATGCGTTTTAGCGTGTCCTTACTATCAAAGCGTGGCAAAGGATTCGCGAATTGACTTAAAAAGCTCCCCTTTTCTAAGTGTAAATCACTGAAAATAAGTAAATCTTGTTGTGGCCATAGCAGCACACCACCAGCGTCTAGTAACATACGATGTCCGGCAAACTTCACCGGAATAACTTGGTGATCAATAAGCAAGGTTTTAAGTAACTCGGGCGCAATCATTATGCTTAATCTCCCTGCAACAAAGCGCGAACATCGTCTAACATAAGCTCCGCTTCTTGGTACAAATTGGCTTGCTCTAATAAGGCTTCAGTACCTGCGCCATTAATTAATTCACTTCGCACATTAAGCACAATAGGAATAGCCATTGGTGAAGGTTTTACAAGTGCGTTAAACATAAATGAATCGCAGTATCTAAATAGCAAGGCCGATGTACGGTTTATATCAAGAAGTTCTCTTTGCGCATTGTCGCGAGTCACTTTTAAAAGAATGTGGTCAGGATCATATTGGCGCAGCGTATCGTAAATTAAATCGGTAGAAAATGTCACTTGGCGCATGGTTTTTTTATTACTATGATACTGCTGCTCTATGAGCCCACTAACCACTGCTACTTGCCGAAAGCTTCGCTTTAACATACTTGCTTCTAACATCCAGTCTTCTAATTCATCGCCTAAAATACTGGGCGTAAATAGCTCAGGAATATGGACTTGCTCAATTTGAATTACCGACGATATTGACAAGCCATAGTCTGTGATAGAGAAGCTTAAAGGTTTAAACCCACGTTTTTCCATACGTCGAGTAATTAACATACCCAGCGTTTGGTTCGCTTTACGCCCCTCAAAGGTGTAAAATAAAGTAGTGTGAGCGCCCCTAAAAGGGAACTGTTCAATCAATAGCTTTTGGATACTGGGTAAAGCACTAAATCCTTGTTGTAAATGCAGCCAGTCACGCACTAATGCGGGCAACTCTAACCAAGCATCGGGATCATTAATTAAGCTTCTAACAGCGTCGGCTAAATAAGTAGACAGTGGCATTTGACCACCTTGAAAGCTTGGTATTTTAGGCTCTTTTGCTTTACCGGGCCGCGCCTCTACTATCATGTCGCGAATGCCTTCAAATACCAGCACCTCACCGGCAAAATAAAAACTATCGCCTTTGCTTAGCTGTTGAGCAAAGTATTCTTCTACCTCACCAATAATTTTACCCTGGTGCGCCCTTCTTATTCTTTTAACTTTTAGCCTACCCGCTTCAACAATAGTTCCAATATTCTGTCTATGGCGCATAATCACCCGTTTATTAGCAGGTGAATATAGACCATTTTGGGCAACCAGCCTGAAATATCTTTCATACGCTTGAAGTGCATAACCACCGTCTTGTGTAAAAGAAAAAAGCTGTTGAAAGGTATCAAAATCGAGTCCCGAATAAGGGCCCGCATTCAAAACCTGTTGATAAATACTGTTTATATCCGCAGGCTCACTACACACACAGTTCATAATAAATTGAGGAATAATATCCAAGGCTCCGGGCATAGGTGGCTCGCCATCAAGCTCGCCCTTTTTAATCGCCTTTATGGCTGCCAAACACTCAAGGGATTCAAATCTGTTAGCCGGCACTAAGTACGCTTTTGAGGGTTCATTCATGCGATGGTTTGAGCGTCCAATTCTCTGCATTAAACGGCTAACGCCTTTTGGTGCCCCCACTTGGATAACTAAATCAACAGCGCCCCAGTCAATACCCAACTCTAGAGCCGAAGTGGTTACCACCGCACGCAATTTTCCCGCGGCCATCATGCTTTGGGTTTTCTGCCTTTGTTCTTTGCTTAAACTACCGTGATAAATAGCAATAGCCAAACCCTCGCTGTTTTCTTCCCATAATGTTTGGAAAATAAGCTCGGCTTGAGCGCGAGTATTAACAAATACCAAACTGGTACCGGCTTTACTAATCGCAGCAAGTATTTCCTTTTTAGCATACTTAGCCATATAGCCACCAAAAGGAATATAATCTTTGTTGGTCAGCAGTTTTAGCCTTGGCTTAACCCGTGATTTGGCTTGAATAATACCGGTTGGCGCACCTGTTACGCCAAGCCAGCCTGCTAGCGACTCTGGGTGAGCCACAGTTGCCGACAAGCCTACCCTAATAAAATTCGGGTTTAGCCAATGCAAACGTGCCAACGTCAACGACATAAAATCACCTCGTTTGGAATTAGCAAAAGAATGGGTTTCGTCAACAATAACGCATTTGAGATTTGCAAAAATACGACTAGCGTCACCGTAGGAAAGCATTAACATTAACGATTCAGGCGTAGTCAGCAATATATTAGGCGGCGTCGTTCGCTGCTTTTGACGTTGATAGCTATTAGTATCGCCGGTTCTTGAAGCAATTTTAATGTCTAATGCCATATCTGCTATAGGCATTTCAAGATTGCGGTTTATGTCATAGGTCAAGGCTTTAAGAGGAGAAACATATAAGGTGTGCAGGCCAATTTCTTTGTTAGACTTTCCTTTCTCAAGTAATTTATATATATCAATTAAACATGGTAAAAAGCCCGACAATGTTTTACCAGCACCTGTAGGTGCAATCAATAAGTTCGACTTATGGTTAGCAAAAGCACTCACCATTTTTTGCTGATAGGGCCGTATTTTCCAATTACGGTCTGAAAACCACTGCTTGAACAATGCCGGAATGAAGGCACGTTTATCGGCCACAGACGAATCTGGTATTGACAACTTGTCTCTTTCCTTAATATTAAAAGCGTATTGTGTTAATCAATACTGGCTGGGGAGCAACTAGGTTTACTTATCAAAAAGGATATACAGTGCTTTATAAATTTTTATACGGCAACTTACTTACTCCCTAAATAATAAACCCGCTACTTAAAAGAACCCATAAGTTCTGAAAAATGACTGTTTCTTGAATAGTGCAAAGACATCGTTTATCCTTTAGGACCACGCATTTATGCGCATCTCATAAACACTTATTAAGAATGCGGCACTGGCAATGGTCAGTTTTGTGTCTACAAAAATCTTAAACCTGAAAAGGAAAAACAATAATGAAAGTAAAACATGCATCATTCGTTATAGGCATCTTTGTAAGTATACTAATGAGCATGACCACAAACGCTGACGATCACAATGATACAGGGCCACAATTCTCGCATATTAAACTATCTGACAGCCTTTATATGCTGTCTGGTAAGGGTGGGAATTTAGCACTATCTACTGGTGTCGATGGCCTGTTGTTAATCGACGATGATTATTTGGATATGGCAGACAAAACACGCTCAGCAATTAACGCCATTAGCAACGAGCCGGTAAAGTTTTTAATAAATACTCATTGGCACTTTGACCACACCGGCGGCAACCAAATGCTAGGTGAAAGCGACACTATTATTGTTGCACATGAAAATGTGCGTGAACGTTTGTTAAAAGGAGGGTCAATTAAAGCTTTTAATATGACGATTGAGCCCGCTAACAAGCAGGCGCTGCCAGTGGTGACTTTTACCGACAGCGTGAGCTTCCACTGGAACAACGATACTATAGATGTTATCCACCCGTCGAGTTCGGCTCACACCGATGGCGACGCTGTTATTTTCTTCAAAAATGACAATGTGCTGCACACGGGCGATTTATACTTCAATGGTATATATCCCTTTATCGATGCTTCAAGTGGTGGCTCAATGAAAGGCGTTATTGATAGTGTGGCAATGCTTATTAACAGAATTGATGATAAAGCGCGAGTTATTCCTGGCCACGGTAGTTTGAGCAACAAAACCGAGTTAATTGAATATCACGATATGCTGCAGGCGGTTTATACGCAAATGCTGGCGCTAAAAAATGCCGGTAAAACTTTGGAGCAAGTGGTCGCGGCAAAGCCAAGCGCCCGTTTTGATGAAAAATGGGGCGGTGGCTTTCTTAAAGCAGATGCTTGGGTTAGCACTCTTTACGGCGCAATGTAACATCAAAAATAATTTCATCAAAAAGTACCATATAAAAGGCAACAGCATGATTCAAAAGTCTCTTCGAACTGTGTTATGCTCATTGTTTTGTAACTTTATATTTTTGCCTTGAAACCCACTACATCCTCACCTTCTTTGACTAACGGCTCTATATTGGCGCACATGATAAGGCTGTCAATCCCAGCCTCCATGGGCATGATATTCAACACATTGTACAATCTCACTGATATTTGGTTTGCGGGCTACCTTGGTAATGATGCACTTGCAGGTTTGTCGATAGCCGGCAGCGTGTTCTTTTTGTTGCTCTCAATTGGTATTGGAATACAGGCGGGTGCATCAGCCATGATCGCACCGGACGTAGGCAGGGGCGACACAAGTCAAGTAAAGGACTGGGTAAATAATGTAAGCGGCATGGCAATTGGATTTAGTATTTTGTCGTTTTCACTTGGTCTTTTGGCTGCGCGGCCGCTGGTAGTATTACTCGGTGCAGAGCCTAATGTTGAGCCGCTGGCCATGGAGTATTTATGGGTAACATTAGCAGGTTCTATTGGCTTCACGCTCTCTTTTGGTGCCGCCGGTGCTCTAATTGCTTTAGGTGACACCAAATCTAACCGTAATGCATTGGCTATTGGCTTTTTTGCAAACTTTGCCTTAAATCCACTTTTTACGTTTGGCCTAGGGCTTGGCGTTACCGGCATAGCTTTGGCCACTGTAGTGATAAAACTGGCAACTGCATTGTACTTGTTGAGAGTACTTTCAAAACGCTTAAATATACGTATAAAACCTGCTTTCGACTGGTCTCGGCACAAAACGTTGCTCAAGCAGGTATTACCCGCCAGCTTCAATATGCTCACGATTGTTCTGGGTGGTTTTATTACTGTGGCGCTGATTGGACAATTTGGCAGTCATCACGTGGCTGGATATACGGTGGGCTTGCGACTTGAACAAGTCCTTTTATTACCTGCACTAGGTTTAAATAGTGCCGTCATGGCTATTGCCGGTCAAAACATGGGAGCCGGAAATAGCTTGCGCGTAGCGCAAACCTATCAAAAAAGCTTGTTGATTGGACTGGCCATGGCACTGGTATCAATACCTATTATGTACTTTTTATCCCCGCTAATGATGAGCCTATTTACCGACAGCGAAGTGATCAAGAACACCGGTGTAACTTACCTCAGGATTGATACTCTAGCATTCTATGCATATGTGGTTTTATTTCAAAGCGTGGCTATTTTGCAGGCAATGCGCAAGCCCATGTTCCCTATGTACCTAGGTATTGCAAGACAACTCGTGATACCAGCATCAATTAACTACGTACTAATTGTACTTTGGGACTATCCTATGGTGTCAATGTTTTACACCATCGTGGTTGTGGTAATGCTTAGTGCTGTAATAGCATACATTTACACAAAACGTGAAATTAGTCGCTTACCACAAGATACATTTTTTGATTAGATAATCCCGCGGCTTTGTGGCTACCACTGCGGCTGATTTCATTGGCTTTTATCAACTTTAAGATTAAGTAGTTTAGTTATTACTTTAGACAAAATAACTAAGGATAGACTATAACGACAAGTGGGCTCTATTGCTCGGCAAATGCGTTTACCCTTTTCTAAAATACTTGGTGTTAACATGCGTGTTGCATAGATCAGGCTTATGCTTTACTTTATATTTATGTAAATATAAGAGTGTTGTTGCATGTTCTCACCCCTTGTTCTAAATATTATTTATGCTCGCAGGTATGTCATGCTCAGCTGCTTGGTATTGAGTGTATTGTTAGGCCCAAATAATTCGTATGCTGCTCAAATAGACTTAACATCGGCAAACATTCTTGAAATCAATAACGCTTTTGATACCGGTATGCTAAATTCAGAAAAGTTAGTGCAGCTGTATTT
>JBLHMY010000021.1:0-18799 GCA_047621065.1 Glaciecola sp.
CTACACTCTATTGTTTTTGAAAAAGGGTAACTATTGATGCGCAACTTATTGTTTTTGATGATAAGTGCGTAGCGACCTCGAGCGAGGGTATAGGCTATAACAATAATCAGTACTGTTGTATTTAAGAAATATTCAGAAGGTTCCCATTTCATTGTGAACATTCGAAAAACACCATTTACTATGATAAAGCTTGTGGTTAAGTTAAGGAAAAAAAATGAGTTCATCGTCATAAAATCCATTGGTAAAAAAAGAGGCTAAAAGCCTCTCTTAAGGTTTAATAACAGAAATAAGATCCGCCAATAGTACCTAGCGAGCCACCTATTGCCGAGCCACCGAAAAAGCCTGGAAAGCCACCAAATCCAAACCCACCGATAACGCCAATAGTAGCGCCTATAGCACCGCCAATAGCCGTTCCACCAACGCTAAAAGCAACCATGCAGTCGCCGCCAGCAATAGCACTTGATTCTTCCGTAGATAATTCGATCATCATAAATATCTCCTTATTATAAACAAATTGCTGTGCCCAACTGGGTACCAAGCCCGAAACCCCATATTGTTGTTGGCCCTATTCCTATGCCTCCAGTGAAGATGCCGCCGCCAATAAAGCCGCCAAGTGCACCAAGCGCGCCAAAGCTGGCAACACAAGTCGCTTCGCTAATCCCTGCGGCGCTGACTTTTTCTAACTGTTGTTGCTTTAATTGAATCATCATAATTTCCTTTTATTTAATTTAATTAAACCTTTGCGTCATTGCAAAAGCACTATCACAGTAGCTTGTTAAGTCGGCCCTGTATACTGGCCAAAAGTACTGGGATTTTCCCCTTTAGCGATTTTAGTTCGATTAAAATCCAGTGACCAACGCGTATCGATGCGGTGGGTAGTTCACTTTGAAATGTCCATGTGGCAATATAAACAAAGTGTCTTAGTCTTTTTGAAAACAACAGTCTGCATGTATTTGTACCTGACTCAATAGTAAAAGGAAGCAAGCAATAAATGTGGATATACCTAACCAGACACGCCGAAACCGACGGTAATGCCAATCGCATGGTACAAACACCTGATACACCCTTATCTACTCGCGGTGAACGTCAAGCCCAGCAACTAGCTAATGCTTACAGCCAACTGCCTATTTCAAGTATTTTAAGCAGCGATTACGCGCGTACACAAGATACTGCATCAAAACTGCATAGTAAGTTGAAGTGTAAGTTTATAAAAAGTGAGCTTCTGCGTGAAAGGAATTTTGGCGATTTACGCGGCAGAGCTTATGACGACATTGCCAGCGATATTTTTGCAATAGACTATCATCCACCAAGAGGCGAGTCTTATGTCGACTTTGTGGATCGTATACACAAGGCTTGGCAGCAAGTGCTTACCGTAGCCAATAATCAAGAAGGTGACTTGCTTGTAATGACCCATGGCTTAGTTGTGCGCTGCATTCTAACCGAGTTGCTAGCGCTATCACCGCAAGTATTAGCGCAGACAGATATTAAAAATACATGCGTCACAAAAATTAGCAAATATGACCATACCAATATTCCATTGTTATGTGATGTCAGGCATTTATCAGACAAAGCGTTTAACAAACGTGAGTAATTTTTTTTACAGTATTACGAGCTTTGCAAAGCTTAAGCGTCTTGAGTAAGAGGCCATCCACCTAACGATTGATATCGGTTTACCATAAAACAGAATAACTCAGCTGTTTTTTGCGTGTCGTATAACGCGCTGTGCGCTTGTGACTGGTCAAACTCAATTTTAGCCGCCTCACATGCTTTGACCAGAACCGTTTGACCTAGGGTAAGCGCAGCTAGCGTGGTGGTATCAAACGACACAAAAGGGTGAAAAGGCGTACGCTTAATATTGTGTCTGGCAATGGCGGAATTAACGAAACTTTGATCAAAAGTTGCATTGTGAGCAACAATGACGCTGCGTTGACAATCGGCGCTTTTTTGCGCTTTGCGAACATGATTGCATAAAGATTTGATAACATCGTCTTCTACTTTGGCAGCGCGCAAAGCGCAAAATGGGTCAATGCCATTAAATTCAATTGCCGCTGTTTCTATATTCGCGCCTTCAAAAGGAACGACATGTTCGTGAAAACACGTGTTGGGAGAAAGCAAACCGTTTTCGTCTTGTTTAAGCGTAATAGCGGCTATTTCAAGTAATGCATCGGTTTGGGCATTAAAACCGCCTGTTTCTACATCAATTATTACTGGGAAATACCCTCTAAAACGTTGTGCTAGTGGTGTCATTTAATTCACTTACAAAAGATAAAATGGTGATGGCGCCTAGCTGCGTCACATATAAGGTAACGCGGCATATAACGCCGCAAGCAAGATAGTATGCAATAGTTCCCTAATGATGGCTAAACCTTTTGGATGAAAAGCCGATAATTAGCTTGAATATAAAATTATTTGTTGTGTTTATAAATCGCCTTACCTGCAAAGTTACTGGCCGATATGCTCAGCGTCTAGCTAAACATGCCATTGAGATAAAGACCGTATATATGAAAATATCAAGCTCAAATCGCTATTTAATACAGTGCACAACAACTATCATTTTATGCGTGATATTTGCGTGTTTATTGGCGGTCAATGCGCAGGCCAATATACGTAATTATTCAGTAGATGTTGAATCTTCAACGTGGGCTTTAAGTAAGCAAACACGCTTGGTATGCGAGCTTTCCCATCCTATACCGGGTTATGGCGTAGCTTCATTTATGACAGAAGCTTCCAAACAATTAAACTTAGAATTTACCCTTGATATGCTGCGCTTACCTAGCCGGTATGATGTTGCCGATGTTTATTCAATGCCGCCGCGGTGGATGCGCGGTGCCCCGCAGCGCAAAATAGCCAGCATGGATTTACGCAAGCAATACGACAGCGATCTGCCACAGGATACCGCTTGGCAAATGCTTACCGAGCTAGAAAAAGGCTTTTGGCCTACTATTCACTATCGTGACTGGCTTAATAGTAACGATTCTGTTGCGGTGTCATTAAACGCCAGCAACTTCAAAAATAAATACGAAGACTTTAGTCGCTGTATTGCCAACTTATTACCGTTTAATTTTGACGATATCTCCTACACCGTATTAGCCTATAAAAGAAACAGCGCTGAATTGACCCAATATTCGCAGCGCCGCTTAGACATGATAGGCGAGTACTTAAAAGAAGACTTAGCACTTGAACTTGTATTAATAGATGGTTATTCAGACAGTTTCGGCGGTGATTGGCTAAATGAACAATTATCTTTAAAGCGTGGCAATGAAATAAAAGACTATTTTGCGGGTATGGGCGTAGACAGCCAGCGCATTGAAGTAACGGGGCATGGCGAAAAACGGCATGTATCACCAAACGACAACTCTATTGATCGAGAGAAGAACCGTCGTGTGGTTATTCGTATGAACAAGTCTTCTTAAGCCGGCTACTTAACCATGTAAGGCATAATTTGGTCGGTAAAGATGCCATCTATACCTGCTTCTTTAAGTCTGTTAAACATTCTTATTGGTGTATCTGGTAAATTTTGCGCATCTTCTCTGTGGGTGAAAGGGTGTACTTGTAAACCTTTTTTTTGAGCGGTTAATAGCAATTCCAATACGCGATTATTATTGTAGTCGTAAACCTGAGGTAACCAAGGCCCTATACCTTGCGCATAAGTGGCTATCTCTTCAAGCCCAGCGGGAGTTAACATTGCGTCATAATCGGCGTCAGACTCACCCCAACTGCTATCTGCTATCAACTGTATCAGCGGGACATTTAGCGCAAACTCTTCCTTGAGTCGTTTTAAGCTATTGGGCTCAAAGCTTTGCACATATATCTTGCTTGTCGCTGTGTTTAAACCTAAGTGGTTAAGCTCGGCGCTAAATAACTGCGTAATGTCTTTACCTTCTTTAAGATGCCACTGGGGAGACTTGATTTCTGGATACCAGCCTACGTTTTTTGCAAACTGTCTGTTGAGTTCCTCAACAAGTTCAACGTGCTCTGCAAAGGTGCTAATACTAAAATGTGCGCTGCCCGTGTAACGCCCTGGAAAAACCATTTCTCCTTTGTTAGTTTGTCGTTCGTGCAAGGAAAGTTGGCGCAATTCAAGTAAGGTGAAGTCAACCACATAGTAACGATTATCGGCGCGCGCACGATCGGGAAATAAGACTTCTACGTTAGTCACGGTTTCTAAATGTATATCGTGCAGAACAACTAAATGATTGTCTTTGCTTACCACCAAATCTTGCTCTATATAATCTGCACCCTGCATAAATGCCAAAACAACAGCTTCTTTTGAGTGCTCTGGCAAAAAACCAGATGCGCCTCTATGGGCAATAATAATGGGAGTATTTGTTAATATTTCGTCTTTGATAGTAGACAGGGGCGCTGACACGTTAGGGGGAGAGCTTTGGCAAGCACTTAAGGGGATAATCAACAAAAGAACTACTATTAATTTACGCATTTTATATTCTTAGAGTGAAAGAGTACGGACTCTTATTATTAAAACACAAACGTACGTTGTTTAATAATCAAAAAAAATAACAAATATGATTAAAAGATGCAGGTAAATATAAAATCACAATAGTTTTCGGATGCGAGTTTACCATCAAAAATACTAAGGCGGGGTTACGCTTTTAGATACTACTTGCATAACATTCAGACTGTTATTTATAATAAACGTATTTATCACATAATTTAAACTATGGTAAGCAACTGAAAAATATAATAAAATTTTATATTTGGATAATCCCTCCATTATTTTTCAAAATAACAGCCTGATTGTTGTTGTATAAATGTTACAAATCTATTGTTTTTTGATTATTTTAATTTGCGCATAGCCAGCATCACTGAATGTTATTCGGCGCTACAAGCCGCAATTTAATTGACTCGGCATATGTTTTTCAGGCGAATTTTAGTGTTAATGAAATGTTGACATAAAGCATTAATATTATTTAACATATAAATAGTGCATAATGCATTTATGTTACGGGCTTGTTAATACCTATCTTTGCCTTTTAACATTGCGCTATTACAAAAAAATTAATAGATCATACACACTCACACACTCAACACTGAAAGAGGCATTCTTATGAAGAGAAGCTACTTAGGAACTGCGATTAAAGCAGCTTTATTAATTCCAAGTGCTATTACATTGGCTACGCTGCCAGTTATGGCACAAGAGTCAGACACCGATCAAGACAACGTAGAAGTTATTGAAGTACGCGGCTTAATTAGTAGCCTTAAGCGTTCATTTTCCGATAAAAAAGAATCACTGATAGTTTCTGACGGAATTGCGGCTGAAGATTTAGGTAAATTTCCAGACCAAAACGTTGTTGAATCATTGCAGCGTATTACCGGTGTTTCAATAGACCGTAATGGCGGTGAAGGTCAATTAATTTCGGTACGAGGCTTTGGTCCTCAATTTAACTTAGTCACAATTAATGGCCGTCAAATAGCTACAGAGCGGTCGGGGCGTGAATTTAGTTTTGACATCTTAGCGGCAGAATTAATCTCTGGTGCTGAAATATACAAAACTTCATTGGCAGAAAATCAAAGTGGTGGCATCGGTTCTTTTATTAATCTTAAAACCGCAAAACCATTCGATTTAGATGGTTTTAAAGCTGTTGGAAGTGTTAAGGCAACAAATGACAGTTTATCTGGAAATACTACACCGTCATTTAGTGGGTTAATAAGTAATACCTTTATGGATGACCGTTTAGGTGTTTTATTTTCGCTGTCTTCACAAGAACGTGATGCACAAATTAACCAAGCCGACACTCGTGGTTTTTATCGTGTAGACCGAATAGCCACCAACGATTTCGATGCTGCAACAAATACCGGTAAAGAAGCTTTTAATGTGTACGTACCCAGAAATCTTGACTTGGTTTCTAACAAAGAAGAACGTAAACGCACTAGTGGAACGTTAACCGTGCAGTTTGCCGCCACAGAAGACCTTGAATTAACCTTCGACGGTTTATATTCAAAGTTCAGCGTAGACTCGCAAGTAAGTAACTATGCTAACTGGTTTACACCGGGTAACTTTCGCGACTTTGAGGTTGATGAAGCAACAGATACAGTTGTTTATTGGTCACATAACTCCGCAATAGATCCAAACGGCGGCGGAGCTGGTGCCACAGATTTTGTACAGCAAGGACTAGACAGAAATGTCGAAATCTCTGGCTTTGGTTTTAATGCAGATTGGGATATTAGCGAAACCTTTAACGCCGATTTTGATATATCAACATCTTCTGCTGAAGATTTTAGTGGTGACCAAAGCCGCGTGTTTACCGTAATGGGCTACCCCAACGGTTACACGTACGACTTCACTCAAGGTGGCGAATTACCTAGTTTAATGAGCGATGGTATTTCTGGCCCATTTACTACTGCTGATGCTGATAAGTTGCGTGCCCACTATGTAGAGCGTGGCGGTGATGAACGCGAAGATGAAATTACAGAAATGCGAGCTGATTTCACATATTTGCCAGACAGCGATACTTTCACTCGATTAAAATTTGGCGTGTACACGCAAGATAGAACTAAATCTAGCAAAATCTTTCAGTCGCCTAGCTTACCTAACTGTTTTTACTGTGGCTATGGTATTCCAATACCAGATGGACTTGCTACTTTGGTATCACCAAACGATTGGTTTGATGGCATCCCAAGCTCATTTTTTGGTTATGATGTTGACCAATATTTAGATTATTTAAGTTCAGATGAAGCTATTACCGCGCAAACAAATCTTAGAAACTCTTTAGGTTTAAGTGAGGTTCCTGCTGACAATATAGCCGCTTTTGCTGCCTTAGACTATTACACGCCTGTTGAATTGGGCACTAGCTTTGAAATTGACGAAGAAATTGTTGCTGTTTATGCTGACTTTGTGTTTGAAGGTGAGGCCGGTGATATGCCTTGGACCGTGAATTTGGGCTTCAGATACAGCGAAACCGATACTACCGCCTCGGGCTTACAAGCAACATTGCTAGATATTGCTGATAACCCTACCGATGGAACAATTTTAGACCAAGTATATGAAGTAGATGGCAGTGGTCAAAGAGTTTCAAACGCGATTGCTATTACCAATAGCTATACAAACTTGTTGCCAAGTTTAAACGTGAAACTTGAAGTAGAAGACGACATGTTATTACGCTTCGGCTACTCTGAAACAATCACCAGACCAACAATGGAGTCAATGGCGCCAGTAACCAATATAGGCACTACACGTCCAGGTATTTTATTAGCTTCTGGCGGTAACCCTGGGTTACAGCCGTACTTGTCTACTAACTGGGATGTGTCTTATGAATGGTACTATGGCGATGCAAGCGCTGTATCAATAGGTATTTTCAGCAAAGAAGTAGAAAGTTTCATAACAAACATAACGGCTGATGAAGTTTTTTCTCTAGACAGTGGTCCGTATACATTTGCGGTTAATCGTCCAAGAAACGGCGAAACCGCGAAAGTTGACGGATTAGAAATGGCCTGGACCCATGTCCATGAAAGTGGCTTTGGTTTCCAAGTAAACGCAACTGTTGTAAACAGTGATGCTGTTATTGACGAGTCAAACTCTTCACAAACGTTCGCGCTTGAAGGCTTAGGTGATTCGCAAAACGCGGTGTTCTTTTACGACAAAGACGGCTTTCAAGCACGTGTTGCCTTTAATAATAGAGAAACGTTCCTACAAACCTTTAGTAACGGTGATACCGGTGAGCCAGAGTTCGTTAAGACCTATGGACAATGGGATATAAGCTCAAGTTACGAAATTAATGAGCACCTAACAGTATTATTTGAAGGTGTAAACGTGACCGACGAATATACCAACAAGGTGGGTCGTATACCAACGCATTTTACCGAACAAGTTAGAACGGGTGTGCGTTATTCAATTGGTCTTAGAGGTTCATTCTAGCTACAATAGCGTCAATATTGTTGTAAACAAAAAGGGGGCTTGTCCCCTTTTTTTTATAGCGGTAATTTGTGTAATTAAGCATGTTTTTGAGATACGCTACCAGCACATCTATACAGCTAACTTGGTGCAAGACTATTACTTGCCCAACACCAGCTTGCACATTTTCAATAGCATTGCTTAATGGAGTTTTATATGAATACGATAACTAAAAACATCTTAGTTGTTGGCGGCGGCACTGCCGGATGGCTCACCGCTGCATTGTTGGCAAAGCAACATGCTCATTCTATTGAGATTTGTTTGGTTGAGTCTTCTGACATTCCAACGGTAGGGGTGGGTGAGGGCACGTGGCCATCGATGCGCTCGACCTTACAAAAAATTGGTATTTCAGAGTCTGAATTTATCACAGAATGCTCTGCAACCTTTAAACAGGCAAGCAAGTTTGTTAACTGGACATCGTTATCTGAAGAATATTTTCATCCATTTACGCAACCGGCTGGTTATGGAAAGTTTGATATTGCACCCTACTGGGAATCACTCTCTACAGCTTCAACATTTTGCGATTCGGTCACCTTCCAATCTCACATGTGCAAAATGGGCTTAGCGCCTAAAAACATTACCCACAAAGAATACGAAACAGTAGCCAACTACGGTTATCACTTAGACGCAGGGAAATTTGCACAGCTTCTTAAAAGGCATTGTGTAAATGTGCTAAACGTAAAACATATAGTTGCAAATGTCACTCAGGTAAATCAGCATCAAGATGGTAGCATAGCAGGTGTTGCTACAGATACCGCCGGCTTGCTAAGTGCCGAATTTTTTATAGATTGCACTGGGTTTTCGTCGTTGCTACTTGGGCAAACTCTTGGCGTGCCTTTTATCGATAAAAGCCATATTCTTTTTAATGACACCGCGCTTGCTATGCATGTGCCATATGAAAACGAAAATGACCCTATTGCCTGCCACACCATATCGACCGCACAATCTGCCGGATGGATTTGGGATATTGGTTTACAGCACAGGCGTGGCGTAGGCTATGTGTTTTCAAGTAAGCATGAATCATTAGCACAGGCAGAACAAAAGCTTAAATGCTATGTTGGTCCTAAAGCGGCAGATATTCCGGTACGTAAAATTCACTTTAAAACAGGGCATAGGGAAGTTTTTTGGCGGCATAACTGTGTGGCGATTGGTTTATCATCTGGATTTTTAGAACCCCTTGAAGCATCTGCGCTTATGTTAGTTGAAACATCTGCCAATTTTATTGCCGACCAACTTCCTTTGACCAAAGCTGAAATGAAACCCATGGGAAAGCGTTTTAATCAGGTATTTACCGCTAAATGGCGTGGCATAATAGATTTTTTGAAGTTACATTATGTGCTCAGTGAACGTCAGGAAGCGTATTGGAAAGAGAATAAAACCCCGTCAAGTATTCCTGATTCTTTGCAAGAAATGCTGTTACTTTGGCAACATAGAGTTCCCAGCGAATACGACTTTCTGCAAAGCTACGAGGCTTTCAATGCAGCGAGTTATCAATATGTGCTGTATGGTGGCGGCTTTACATCTGACTTTAGCTTGTTATCGCATACCATGACACATTCCGCACGGGCCAAGAAACAACTTGATATAACAGCAAAGACAGCGCAGCAAATGGCATTGAGGTTACCCAAGCACAGAGATCTCATCAATCAAATTAAACAACAAGGCTTTGCAAAACTATGAGCCATTTATTATTAAATAGAGGACTGCATGTCTAAACCTACATCTTCACCGGTTCATCCTGATCAACACGCAGGGCTTAAAATAAAAGAGCAAATTGATTTTACTGCCTTAGCACAGCGTCAGTTTGCTGCCTTAACAGTGCAAGAATTTGCCCAAGCCGCCAGTAGTTACCCTGTTGTTTTACTTAAAGACGGACAAACGGGCGCTTTTGTAAGTGTAGCATTATGGGGATTTGAGGCTGAGCAAAATGTATTACTTAATGCCAGTGACAACGTTTGGGATGCGGTTCATTTACCCAACGAAGTCCAATGCGAACCTTTCTTACTAGGTCCTTGTGTTTCGGATCCTAAAACCCTAACGATGCATATAAATGAGGCAAGTGCTTTAGTACAAAAAGAGGAAGGGCACGTATTGTTTGACAATGAAGGCGAAACTGCCTATTTAAAATCAATGCAAGCCAAACTATCCGAGCACTATCAAAACCAAGTGTTCACCCGTGACTTTATAAACCTTATGCTAGAAAAGAACCTACTCAAAGAAATTGAGATTATGGTCGCTTATCAAGATGACAAAGTAAGGCGTGTAAAAGGTCTGTATACAATAGATGAAGAGGCTTTGTCTGCCTTAGATGAAACAACAGTAGTGTCCTTTTTTAAGCGTAATTTGTTTGTGCCTATTTACGCTATGCTTGGTTCATTAACGCAGTTTAATCGCTTAATGAAATCAAACAATAAAAACGATACCTATGTAAAAATTGCACGTCTACAAATGAGAACGCCGGGCGCCGAATAAGGCTATTGTTTGAGACGGGCTCAATCTGACTGCGTTGTTCGTAGTCTAGTCTAACTTATCTTTAAACTCGCATAAATCTTCTATTATACAAGAACCACAGCGCGGTTTACGTGCCACGCAGGTGTATCTGCCATGCAGAATAAGCCAATGATGCACATCCACTTTAAACTCAGCGGGAATGACTTTAATTAATTTGTCTTCAACTTTCTCAACCGTTTTACCCATGGCTAACTTGGTACGATTACTTACACGGTATATATGCGTATCTACGGCTATTGTAGGCCAGCCAAAAGCAGTATTTAAGACAACGTTAGCGGTTTTGCGGCCAACGCCTGGTAGCGCTTCTAAGGCTTCTCTATTTTCCGGCACTATGGAGTTGTGATCCTCAACCAGCATTCGGCAGGTTTCAATCACGTTTTTGGCTTTTGCGTTAAACAGACCAATCGTTTTAATATAGGTTTTTAGTCCATCAACACCTAAAGCATAAATAGCCTTAGGCGTATTGGCATTTGGATAAAGTTTATCTGTTGCTTTATTTACCCCTACGTCGGTCGATTGGGCAGATAAGATCACCGCAATTAATAGCTCAAAGGGGCTCGAAAATTTAAGCTCGGTCGTAGGGTAAGGATTGGCGTCTCTTAATCGTATTAGTATTTCATGACGTTTATTTTTGTTCATATTTTATTAAATATCTGTGCCTGTAACGCGTGCGCGCTGCACCACTTTTTTGCCTTTGTTTTGCTGTCTAGCGCTAATCACTTGATCTATTAGGTTTTTAGCCGCAATAATAAGCCCTAGGCCTAAAAAGGCACCGGGTGGCAAAATGGCTAATAAAAAATTTGCATCGGTTTGATAAATTATAATTGTGAAGTCGCTTGCCCAATCTCCTAATAATAGTTCAGCGCCTGAAAATATAGTGCCTAAGCCTAGAATTTCTCGCATACCGCCCAGCAATACTAAAATAAGTGTAAAGCCTGTGCCCATCATTAAGCCGTCGTAAGCGGCAAACTGCACTGAGTTTTTTGAAGCATAGGCTTCAGCTCTGCCAATAATGGCGCAGTTGGTCACTATTAAGGGAATAAATATACCTAACACTTGATATAAACCGAAGGTAAAGGCATGCATTAATAATTCAATAACGGTAACAAATGAGGCGATGACCATTACAAATATAGGAATGCGTATTTCATTAGGGACAATATTTCGAACCAATGATACCGTAATATTGGAACCTAACAATACCAATGTAGTGGCTAAGCCCAACCCCAATCCATTGACTAAGGTTCCCGTAACGGCTAATAACGGACAAAGTCCTAAAAGCTGAACAATAGCCGGATTGTTTTTCCATAAACCTTGTAAGGTAAGCTCTTTATACTCGTTATTCACCAGCTACCTCCTGGGCAGATATAGCTTGAAGAGCTGGGTCAGATGTCACTTTAATAGCAACTGAACCGGTTTGACAATTAGCTGGCATAGTGAATAATGATTGCATATTAGTTTGTCCAAATATAGCCGCGTTCTTAATCGCGTTAACCACTGCACGGGGGGTAATAGTTGCCCCCGTAAATTGATCAAACTGGCCACCGTCTTTTCTGACTGCCCAGCGGCTGTCGCGCTGTTCATCATAAATAACATCGGTAAAACTCAATATCCAATCACTCACTCTTAGCTCTACTTTGTCGCCCAGACCCGGTGTTTCTTTATGGTTTATAACGCGTGCCGCGAGCACGGTATTGTTGGTATCTATAGCCACGACTAAGTCGATTGCCCCGCTATATCCGTCGGGCGCAGTAGTTTCAATAATTAGTGCGGTATTGTCGCTACCTTTACGTGACCTAAACACCCGCTGTGGTTTGTTACCAAGAAGCTCATTTGCCTGAATTTGAATGCAGTCGGTATGTAATTCGTTGTCGTGCATTGATGATGCAACAACTTGGTTTAGGGTACTTAACAATTGTCGTTCTTTTACCTGTTCTATTCGTTGCGCTGTAAAGCCATAAGTGATTGCAATAATACTGGTGGTGACTAGAGCGAAGCCACCTAAGATTAGACCATTTCTTTGAATTATATTTTTCATCGGTCACCTTGTTGGGGCTTTTGTGCGGGCGGTGGTTTTGACATGTTTTTAACTTTAACTTTATGACCATATGTTCTTGGTTTGGTGTAATAATCTATTAGTGGTACGGTCATATTCATTAGTACGACTGCAAAGGCGATTGCGTCAGGGTATCCACCCCATGTGCGAATAACTATAATCCAAAACCCAATAGATGCTCCAAAAATGATTCTTCCCAAATTTGTGGTAGACGCCGAGACAGGATCGGTGGCAATGAAAAAAGCACCCAAAATTAAGCTGCCGTTGACCAAATGAAACCATGGTGAAGCATGCGTACTAGTGTCAAATATAAACAATACTGCGCTAACGACCATTGCTGCTATTATCATACTTGCTGGAATGTGCCAGTTGATGACTTTTGTTTTTATTAGCACCAATCCACCTATAAAATAAGCAAGAGAAACAGGTGCCCAACCTAGGCCCATACTGCCACTGAACAATTTATCATTTAGTCCTTCAGATATAATATAGCCTTCGCTAAGCGCCACTTTTATGTGGTCCAGAGGTGTTGCCATAGTGGCGCCATCTATGGTTACTTGCAATTGTGCAATGCTAAAACCAGTTGCAGTGTAGCCGGTAAAAATAGTGTGTATTGTGTCCCAAGCACCTATATTTTGAACGGTTAAACTGCCCGGTGGTAGCCAGGCAGTCATTTGCACCGGGAAGGATATAAGGAGCATCACATATCCGGCCATCGCGGGGTTAAACAAATTAAACCCAAGGCCACCATAAAGTTGCTTTACAATAGCGATTGAGAAAAAGGTCCCTATAACAATCACCCACCATGGCGCTAAAGGCGGAATACTAATTGCTAGTAACACCCCGCACAACAGTGCGCTATAATCTTTGAAGGCCCGCTCAGTGTTTTTCTTACGAATTTCTAATATGAGCATTTCAGTTACCACAGCAGTCACAATTGCTAGCGCAAGTTGCACAAGCACGCCATAGCCAAACATATAAGTTTGCACCGCAATTCCAGGAATAGCCGCATATACCACCAAGCGCATTACCGCGCCGGTGTCGCGTTGATTATGGTGATGGGGTGAGCTAGATACCTGCAGCTTAGTCATTGTTAGGCTCCGCTTTGCTTACCGATGCACCACCTTGGGCTGAAGTTTGTGTTGCTAATAATGCCGCTTTTTTAGCTTTCGCCCGCGCTAATGCTGCGGCTATTTTGTCTTTAGCAGCGCCGCCGTTTGCCGTTGCAGCCTTATTTCTAGCTTGCGCTGCTAGGCGGTGCTTTTCTTCCCGTTCGTGTTTCTCTTGCTCTAGTCTTTTCTTTCTAGCTTCAAAGCGAATACGTGCTTTTTCTGCGAGTTCTTTTTCTTGTAACTGTTCGCGAATATCGCTTTTAGCTTGACGATAGTAATGTACAAGCGGTATTTCACTTGGGCATACGTAAGCGCAGGCGCCGCATTCAATACAATCGAATAAATCATATTCTTGGGCAACGTCGTAATCTTTTGCTTTGCTGTACCAAAATAGTTGTTGCGGCAGTAACGAGGCAGGGCATGCATCGGCGCAAGCCGAACAACGAATACAGCCGCGCTCGTCTTCCACACTAGGAAGCTCTTTGGTAGCGGGTGCTAAAATACAGTTAGTTATTTTTACAACAGGTATTTTAGATGATGCCAGCGTAAAGCCCATCATTGGGCCACCCATTATTACTCGAGGGTATTCTTGTTTTTCTACGTCAAAGTCACTGTTTTCTAATAAGTGACTAACAGGCGTACCAATTTTAGCCCATACATTTTGTGGTTTTCCTAATGCTTTTCCAGTAACGGTAACCACTCTTTGGGTTAACGCTTTGCCCTCAATAATGGCATCTGCTACTGCAAAGCATGTGCCCACATTGTACATAATGCAGCCTATATCTATAGGCAGCCCATCGCTTGGCACTTCCCTTGATGTTAGTACTTGAATAAGCTGTTTTTCACCGCCAGCAGGATATTTAGTAGGCACACTAACAACTTGATATTCGCTTTGCTGCTGGCAGGCTATTGACATTGTTTCTAATGCTTCAGGTTTGTTGTCCTCAATTGCAATAATGACGTGCTTGGGCTGAATGATGTGTCGAAGAATATCTATTCCTTGCCTAATTTGCCAAGCATGTTCGCGCATTAATCGGTCGTCTGATGATATGTAAGGTTCGCACTCTATTCCGTTGATAATTAAAAACTCAACCGGTTTTAAAGTATTTGACTTTATGTGAGTTGGAAAACCAGCGCCGCCCATGCCACTTATGCCTGCATTACAAATCGCCGTAATGATGTCGTGTTTACTAGTTTGGGCATACTGACTTATGCCCTGTGTGGCAAATGTTTTGTCTTTGCCGTCTAGCTCTATGCCTATGGTCATCTCCGGCAAGCCTGAAGGATGCGCAGCGGGGTGGTCGCCAATAAAAGTGACCGTGCCAGACGATGACGCATGCACAGGCACAGCAAAAGGGCTTTCGCTGGCCGTTAGTGGCTGTCCTTTTAGCACGTAATCGCCTACTGCAATTAAAAGTTTACCGTCTACGCCAATATGTTGCTTGACGGGTATATAAACATGCGATGGTAAGGGAAGCTGATTAATAACATCTTTATTAGATAATGATTTTTGTTCGCTAGGGTGCACACCTCCGGGGAAATCCCAGAGGCGACCAATTGATAGTCTTTCTAGTATGGTGTCAAAGCTGGCAAATTCGTTCATGACACTTGCCTTATTGGAATATTACCTAATTGTGTTTGACTGAAGTCCCATTTCCAGTTGCTGGTGCTTTGATCCAATGGCACCATGTCAATGCAATCCACAGGGCAGGGGTCAACACATAAGTCACAACCTGTACACTCACCTATAATAACGGTGTGCATCTGCTTAGCGGCACCTACAATTGCATCTACTGGGCATGCTTGAATGCATTTGGTACAACCAATACATTCGTCTTCTCGAATAAACGCGACTTTTTTGACATCTTCAACACCGTGCGCGCTATCAAGCGGTTTTGCTTCTACGCCCATTAACTCTGACAAATTCTTAATGGTCGCTTCGCCGCCTGGCGGACATTTGTTAATTTCGTCGCCGTTGGCAATAGCCTGAGCATATGGACGACAACCTGGATATCCGCATTGCCCGCATTGGGTTTGTGGCAGTACGCTGTCAATTTGATCAACTAAGGGGTCGCTTACTACTTTAAATCGAATAGCCGCATAGCCCAAGCCTGCCCCCAATACAAGCGCTATTAATGCAACAATTAGCAGTGCTAAAACGGTTGCACTCATTTTACTAATCCTGAAAAGCCCATAAATGCTAAGGACATTAAACCGGCGGTTATCATGGCTATGGAAGCACCTTTAAATGGTGTAGGAACGTCGGCTGCGGCTAATCGCTCACGCATTGCGGCGAACAATATAAGTACAAACGAAAAACCAACCGCCGCACCAAAGCCATACACGATGGATTCAATGAAGCTATGCTGTTTTGTGGTATTAAGTAGCGCTACGCCTAGCACTGCGCAATTTGTAGTAATAAGAGGTAAAAAGATGCCTAACAAACGATACAAAGTAGGGCTTGTTTTACGCACCACCATTTCGGTAAATTGCACCACCACTGCAATGACAAGAATAAAACTTAAGGTACGTAAATAACCAATGCCCAAAGGGACCAAAACATAGGTTTCAACTAAGTAGCTTGACAATGAGGCGAGGGTTAAAACAAAGGTAGTGGCCATTGACATGCCTATTGCGGTTTCAAGTTTTCCAGACACACCCATAAAAGGGCACAGGCCGAGAAACTGAACCAATACAAAATTGTTTACCAGCACGGTTCCAAGCAACAATAGAAGTAAGTCTGTCATATCAGATGTCTACTCGCTCAGTGTAAATATAAAATGCGTTTGTAATTACGGCGTAAGTCAAATGCTTGTCGTGAATGTAAAAGTATTGTTTGATTACCTAAATGCTAAGTGGTAACAAATGCAGTTGTACATAAACGTATTGGATAATATTATAATTATCGCTTGTTACAGCCGATTAAACAACACAGAAAACGTAGGGGTATAATATTTATATTTGTTTGATGTCAAAGTGTGTGTACGAAGCCAAAAATGGCTCCCCCTCCCCGGCTCGAACGGGGGACCTGCGGATTAACAGTCCGTCGCTCTACCAACTGAGCTAAGGGGGAATCGTAGTCGCTGTGCTATGTTCAAACGAAAGCGAGTTTTGAGTCATTAAAAGTGGCTCCCCCTCCCCGGCTCGAACGGGGGACCTGCGGATTAACAGTCCGTCGCTCTACCAACTGAGCTAAGGGGGACCTGTCTTTTAACGGATGCGGATATTAAAGAGCATAGCCTTAGGTGTCAACAAAGTTTTGCTGTTTTTTTGAAATTAAGGTGATTTATATTTTTTAGCAGTCAAAATAAAAATAGAGTTTTGATTATATCGCGTATTAATTCACCGGCTCAAAACTGGAAATTGTTGAAAAATAAAACTATTCCAAAAACAGCAGTTGTACATTTTTTTTATTCTAAAAAAGAATAAAAAATTGTTTGATTAGTGTGTATACATACAGTATTTAATAAAAATGTAACATAACGAAATGGTACGCAGGGTTAGTGACAACTTACATAATTAAGGTGAAAAACTGATGCAGTCAGCGCCAGTATTCAGTCGTAGCCAGTTATCAACATTTTCTGTGGATAAGTCTGTTGATAGTTATTAATAAAAATAACGTTGAAATATCAAAAGTTGTCAATATAAAGTTTGATAATTTATATGATCAAAGTTAATTTTTATAAAAAACAATACCTTGAGTTTAATTGGTGACCTTGGCACTGTTATGCACTCGTGTATTACGAAAGAAAGTGGTGTCCTGTGTGTTAATTTTGTTGACAACGTATTTGTTCTGATCTTGTCATTTTCTTGGCGCTTAAAACGACATGGTTTGGATATTTTTTTGGCAGTTGTTTTTTTGCTAAACACTCGTTAATTAACGGTTAAGAAATGAACGATAATGGAAGTTACTGAAATTATTGTGAAATATTACTATTTTTACCTCAATGGATGGGGCAAACTATTAATTCACTATTAAATAAGACAGCGCGTTAGTGTCAACTCAAAGAAAGCTAAGCTCAAAAAATGATATGTTACAAGGCGATATTAAATCGACCTTAATCAATATGGCTATGCCTATGATACTTGGCATGATCATGCTGATGACATTCGGCATTGTTGATACTTTTTTTGTTAGTCTTATTGGCACCAACGAACTCGCCGCTATTAGTTTTACCTTTCCTATTACGTTCACCGTTATTAGTTTCAATATAGGCTTAGGAATTGGCACCTCGGCTGTTATTGGGAGATATCTAGGCAGCGGAGACGATTCTAAAGCAAAGGTGTTGGCAACAGGTTCGTTAATGCTTGTTTTCGTGCTGGCAGGAATACTGAGTATTGCGGGCTATTTTTCTATTGATTTTATATTTTCATTAATGGGCGCAAGCGGCGAGCTTATCCCCTTAATTTATGATTACATGTCAATTTGGTATATCGCGGGTGTGCTGTTGGCCATTCCTATGGTGGGTAACTCTGTGCTTAGAGCCTCAGGTGACACAAAGACTCCCAGTATTATAATGGCCGCGGGCGGAGGCATTAACGCAGCACTTACCCCTGTTTTAATCTTTGGATATTTGGGCTTTCCGGCGCTTGGCATCAAAGGCGCTGCTATTGCAACTTGCATTGCTTGGGCGGTATGCGTAATTTGGATTATTTATTTGTTGGCTGTAAAACGCCGATTAATGGAGCCCCGCTTACTGAATTGGGCAGAATTTTTGCCTGCTGCAAAAGGGGTGCTTAGCATTGGCTTGCCTGCAGCGGGGTCAAATATGCTTACCCCTATTTCTGCGGCAATTGTCACTTCTGTTGTGGCAGGTTATGGCGCCCACGCGGTCGCTGCTTGGGGCGTTGGTAATCGTATAGAATCTATAGCCAGTATTGTGATACTTGCGTTATCTATGTCGTTACCACCATTAATAAGTCAAAATTTGGGGGCTAAGCAATTTAATCGAATACACCAAGCCTACCAAATGTGTATAAAATTCATAATGGTTTGGCAATTGCTGGTGTTTGCAGTGCTTGCGGTTTTGGCACCGTATATTGCTTCGGTATTTGCGGGTGAACAAAGCGTTGCTGAACAAATTACTCTGTTTTTATTAATTGTACCAATAGGTTATGGATTTCAAGGCATTATTATTCTTACCAATAGCTCGTTTAACGCTATGCACAGACCTTTAGTGGCAATGTCGCTTAGTTTAATCCGCTTGTTCG
>JBLHMY010000022.1:0-18691 GCA_047621065.1 Glaciecola sp.
TTTGTTTATCGTATTGGTCCACTAGCTTGTCTGCACCAAAACCAGCGGATACTGCAAAGGCACCTAGGTAATCTTCAATGCCGCCGTCTTTGTCAGCGATATAATCGCTTAAACAACGGTTAAATTGGCCTTTAGGCTTTTTACTCTGTTGACGCAAATGACACAGTGTTTTATTGACCTGAGTACGGCGTTCATTTGTGTATACTTCAATATCGTCACCCACTCGGTTAGCAGGGAATAAGCCAAATACCGCTTTGCCAATAACACTCTTGTCAGCAATGATTTGGTCAAGCATTTTGTTGGCATCATTAAACAAATCTGTGGCGACTTCACCAATGAGTTCATGATCTAAAATACGCGGGTATTTACCGTTAAGCTGCCAAGTGAGAAAAAACGGCGTCCAGTCAATGTATTGGCGAACAATGTCCAAGGGCACATCATTTAGCACGGTTACGCCAATTTTTTTGGGTTTGACAGGCACATAGTTTTCAAAACTGACAGCAATAGCATTAGCCCTAGCTTCTGCTAAGCTCACCAAGGTCGTACGAGGACCTTTGGCATAGTGACGGGCACGGACTTTTTCATATTCTTGATCAATATTAGCTAAAAACTCAGTCTTACCTTTATTGAGTAGAGTTTGAACTACAGATACTGAACGTGAAGCATTGGCAACATACACCACACCGTGCTTATAATGAGGCTGAATTTTTACCGCGGTATGCGCTTTTGAGGTGGTTGCACCACCAATCAGCAATGGAATTGTGAAGCCTTGACGCTGCATTTCTTTAGCAACATGTACCATTTCATCTAACGATGGAGTTATTAAGCCCGACAGTCCAATAACATCAACGCCTTTGTCTTTGGCTGTGCTTAATATTTTTTCGCACGAGACCATCACGCCTAAATCGGTGATAGCAAAGTTATTGCACTGTAACACCACACCAACAATATTTTTGCCAATATCATGAACATCGCCTTTAACCGTAGCCATTAACACTTTGCCGTTGTCGCTTATCTTAGTTTTGCCTTCTTCAATAAAGGGCTGTAAATGGGCAACGGCCTGTTTCATGACGCGGGCTGATTTGACTACCTGAGGTAAGAACATTTGGCCTTCACCAAACAGGTCGCCCACCACGTTCATGCCGTCCATTAATGGCCCTTCAATTACATGTAGTGGAATTTCAGCTTCAAGTCGGGCTGCCTCGGTATCTTCAATAATAAAGGCATTAATACCTTTAACTAGTGCATGTTCAAGACGTTTATTGGTGCTTAGTTCACGCCAGCTTAAATCTAAAGCATTGCTTTTTGAACCGCCTTTACTGCTGTATTTTTCGGCTATTTCTAGTAGTCTTTCTGTAGCGCCATCATCGGCGTTGAGCACAACGTCTTCAACTGCTTTGCGTAAATCTTGAGGTACATCCTTTAAAATCGCTAGTTGCCCCGCGTTAACTATACCCATGTCCATTTTGTTTTTAATGGCGTAGTATAAAAACACAGCATGGATAGCTTCACGCACCGCGTTATTACCACGAAACGAGAACGAAACGTTCGAGACTCCACCCGATACCATAGCATGCGGCATGTTCTTTTTAATGTCGGCTGTGGCTTCAATAAAATCAACCGCGTAATTGTTATGCTCCTCAATCCCGGTGGCCACGGCGAAAATATTGGGATCAAATATAATGTCTTGCGGCGGGAAATTTAATTCGTCAACAAGAATAGTATAAGCTCGCTGACAAATTTCCACTTTTCGCGATCGTGTATCGGCTTGGCCCAATTCATCAAAGGCCATTACAATAACCGCAGCGCCGTAACGACGAACTAGTTCGGCTTGTTTACGAAAATTATGCTCACCCTCTTTAAGACTAATGGAGTTAACAATACCTTTGCCCTGTATGCATTTGAGCCCCGCCTCTAGAATGTCCCATTTGGATGAGTCAATCATAATTGGCACTCTGGCAATATCGGGCTCTCCGGCAATCATATTTAAGAAGCGCTGCATTGCATGTTTCGAATCCAACATGCCTTCGTCCATGTTGATATCAATAATTTGTGCACCATTTTCTACCTGCTGCAAGGCAACAGATAAGGCATCATCGTAGCGCTCATCTATAATCAGCTTTTTGAATAAGGCTGAACCCGTTACATTGGTTCGTTCGCCAACATTCACAAATAAGCTGTCCGCTTCAATAGTTAGCGCTTCAAGTCCAGCTAAACGACAGGCAACTTTAATATCTTTGATTTCCCGCGGAGCTATGTCTGCAACTACCTCAGCCATAACACGAATGTGCTCGGGTGTTGTGCCACAGCAGCCCCCAACAATATTGAGGAAGCCAGATTCAGCCCATTCTTTAATATGTTGATTCATTTCATGAGCATCAAGATCGTATTCGCCAAAAGCATTAGGTAAGCCCGCATTAGGGTGAGCCGATACCGCACAGCTACTGATCCGGCTTAACTCTTCTATATATTGGCGCAGTTCATTTGGACCTAAAGCACAGTTAAGACCAAATGAAATTGGGTTTGCGTGGGACAATGAGTTATAAAAAGCCTCTGTGGTTTGACCCGACAGTGTCCTGCCCGAAGCATCGGTAATAGTGCCCGAAATCATCACCGGGTAACGTCTCCCTAAATCGGCAAACACTTGCTCAACTGCAAATACCGCCGCTTTTGCGTTGAGAGTATCAAAAATGGTTTCGATAAGAATTATGTCTGAGCCGCCTTCAATCAGCGCTAAGGTTGATTCGATATAAGCGTCTTTTAGCTCATCAAAGGTGACGTTACGATATGCAGGATCGTTTACATCTGGAGAAATTGAGCACGTTCGGTTTGTTGGGCCTAACACACCGGCAACGAAGCGCGGCTTGTTTGGTGTTAGCGCAGTATACTCATCGGCGATTTCACGCGCAATTCTAGCCGCTTCAAAATTGATCTCACGACTCAAATCTTCCATCTGGTAATCGGCCATTGCAATACGGGTAGCATTAAATGTATTGGTTTCGATAATGTCGGCACCGGCTGCAAAATATTCACCGTGAATATTGCTAATGGTCTGAGCTTGGCTTAGTACCAAAAGATCGTTATTGCCTTTAACATCGCAAGACCAGTTAGCAAAACGTTGACCGCGATAATCTTCTTCAGAAAAGTTATACGCCTGAATCATTGTACCCATTGCACCGTCTAACACTAAAATACGTTTTGCTAGTTGCTTCTCAAATAAGCTGATAGATGTTTGATGTGCAGTGCTCACAAAAAGTCCTCCAAAAAAATAACGGTTTCCACTCTACGCGTTTCTTCATTTAAGACTTAACAAGATACGATAGGAATCTAAACGCCTAGTAGTGTAGACGCTTAGACGTCCAAAATCTAGTAGAGAAAGCAGAAACAATATGAATTTTTTTTGCTGAGTGGTTTTCGTAGATTAAGCTATTGAAATTTTTATGTTTTTTAAGAACAAAACCCTATTCAAATTAACCTGCTGATTTATTTAGTCTAATACTTTTTAATTAAACGTTTTTACGGTGAAGACGTACACAAAATATTTAGCCAAAAGTATGACGTCTTATGGCCATTTTATATTGCTGTTCACCGTAATGTTTTGTTTGAGTGCTGCTTACCGAATAGTTATGTAATAAGCGCTATTTATTAGAACGCTAAAGCTTCGACAAATCGACGCCTAAAGAAGCGGCTGCTTTGCTTACATATTTGTTGGTTTGCATCCAACCTGCGGTCAATTCTTTGGCTTGACTTTCGTTTTCGAGTGCTTCCCAACTTGCCAGCAAATTCTCAGGCGTTTGTCGCTCGGGCGATAAGTAAATACCATCAGTTTCTTTAATAATAGCTCTGGCGTAGCCACCGGCACCACAGCCTAAAATCGTGCGGTTAGGTGCACTTTCAGCGACCAATGCAAGCAAGCCTGCGGTAACCGATTCAACAGTCATCAAATCGAGTACGCGCTTATCTGCAATTATCTCTTCGGTCATTGCTGTGCGTGCGGTGGGCGATAAACAGTTCACTTTAATGCCATTTTTTTGCCCTTCAATGCACAAGGTGTTCATAAAACCGACTACCGCCATTTTTGCGGCGCCATAGTTGGCTTGGCCAAAATTACCGTATAGGCCCGATGATGATGTAGTCATCACAATTCGGCCATAGTTTTGTTGTTTCATTATATCCCAAACCGCCTTGGTGCAATTAACAGAGCCCATTACATGTACATCAAGCACTAATTTGAAATCTTCAATCGTCATTTTACCAAAGGACTTATCGCGCAATATGCCAGCATTGTTGACTAAAATATCAATGCGTGACCACTTCGCCATTGCTTGTTCAACCATAGCATTAACTTGTGCTGCATTAGCTACATTAGCGCCATTGGCAATAGCTTCACCGCCTGCTTTTTCAATTTCGGCTACAACTGCTAGTGCGCCATCTGAGATGCTACCGTGTGACTTACCTAAATCGTTGACAACAACTTTAGCACCGCGAGCGGCCAGTGCTAGCGCGTGAGAGCGGCCTAAACCTGCGCCGGCACCTGTTACAATTGCTACCTGATTATCGTATTTGATCATCATAACTTGGCCTTATATTTATAAACGTATTGCGATGTTTATGTAAACGTTTATGCAGACACTATGGCCATAGTTAGCCACTGTGCACTTAATGCAGGTTTTTCTTCTGATTCGATTTCTACGCTTACGTCCCATGAAAGTAAAAACTCACCGGGACGTTTTTCTATTACTTTTACCAAGGTCATTTTTCCGCGCACTCTGCTGTTAACTTTTACTGGTTGTAAGAAGCGTATTTTATCGAAACCATAGTTGAGCCCCATTACCGTATTTTCAAGATTGATCGAAGCATCATAAGCAATGGCAGACAGTAAAGAAAGAGACAAAAAGCCATGAGCGATGGTGGTGCCAAAAGGGGTTTGTTTGGCTTTTTCGGCATCCACATGAATAAACTGATGGTCGTGAGTCGCATCTGCAAACATATCAATTTGCGCTTGGCTTATCCTAAACCATTTGGAAACACCGCTTTGTTTGCCAATATGATCATTGAGTGTTTTTGCATTTATCGTTATAGCCATTAAATATCCTATAATTGTTATTGTTGATGATTACTGTTGTTTATGAGCTTAATTGGCGTTTAGCCCCTTATCTCTCATAAGTCACTTTTTTTATATTAAGCAAAAGGTAAATACTGAGCCTTTAAAGCACGCTTGTCTATTTTTACAGACCCTAATTGGGGTAATTGTTGTGCAACGAACCACATTTTAGCGAGGACGTTGACCGGTTAGTCCATAGCCACAGTTTGGCTTACCCACTACAAACGATTCACATACTACTTAATGGCATCGCGCGTGAGCACCTCTAAAATTTCTTATTTGGTAGCACAGCGTATTAATTAAAGCCAATCAGGATGCGTATCAAAAGTTGTACTGTCTATATTTTTAACCACATTCCCCCACGCGTACGTAAGGGGTAATTCACTATTAAAGAAATACTTCATGGCTTGAATTTTACCCTTATAGAACTTTTCATCGTCGGCATGTATATCTTGCCCTAACGCTTTTGTAGCTACATTAGCCTGCTGCAGCCATAGCCATGCAATGGTAATATGACCAAACATGTTCAAGTAGCTAACGGAATTAGAGAACACTAAATCGGGATTTTGGGTTTGTGACGCCTTCATTACTCCTGCTGTGACGAGCTTAAGGTTATCCAATGCTAAGCCTAAGTCGTTTGCGAACTTGCCTAAACTAGGGCAATCCTGAACCCTTTTTACCGTATTATACATTTCGCTTAAAAAGGCTTTATAGCCGGCAAAATTGTTCATAGGAACTTTTCGGCAAAGCAAATCTAAAGATTGAATACCTGAGGTACCTTCATGAATTGGGTTGAGTCGATTATCGCGGTAGAACATTTCTACTGGGTGCTCATTTACATAACCGTAGCCCCCTAATACTTGAATAGCCAAATCGTTCGCTTTAGGCCCCCAATCTGACGGCCAACTCTTAATAATAGGGGTTAAAAAATTAAGAATCGTTTTGGCTTTTGTTCGTATATCTTCGCTTGGTCCAGTGGTTTCATCTTCGGCCAGTGAATGACCATACAAGCATAAAGCAAACGCACCCTCTGAGTATGCTTTTTGTGTGAGCAACATTCTACGTACATCGGGGTGCTCAATAATATTAACCGGCGCAGACAAAGGGTCCTTGCCCGACAGCAAGCGTCCTTGAGGCCTATCTTTCGCATAATCTAAGGAGTATTGAAAGCCCGTTAACGCAGTAAGAGCAGCACCTGTTCCTACCAATATACGGGCTTCGTTCATCATGTGAAACATGTACATGAGCCCTTTATGCTCTTCGCCAACCAAGTAGGCCTGAGCACCGTTTTGCTCGCCAAAACTCAATGCGGCTGAGGTTTGTCCACGTCCGCCCATTTTATGAAATAAACCCGCCAGCGCAACTTCATTGCGATCACCAAGTGTGCCGTCGTCATTTACCAAAAATTTAGGCACAATAAATAATGAAATGCCTTTTACGCCTTTAGGTGCGCCTTTTATTCGCGCTAATACTAGATGTACAATGTTCTGTGACAGATCATGATCGCCACCCGAAATCCAAATTTTGTTCCCGCGCACGCGGTAGTTGCCATCATCTTCTTTGATGGCAGAGGTAGTAAGGTCGGCCAAACCTGAACCAGCGCCAGGTTCAGTCATTGCCATAGTCCCAAAAAAACGCCCTGACCGCTGCGGCACGACCCATTTTTTTATCTGTTCGGGCGTGCCATAAGCCTCAATTAAATTACAATTGGCATGGGTTAACGAAATGTATCCCAAGCTGGTGCTGGCTGCGGCGGCCAAGTATGCAAATGCGCCAGTAGAAGCAATTAAAGGTAACTGCATGCCTCCCGCTTCATAGTCGGTAGTGGGAGCGAGTAATCCAGCCTTGATGACCGCATCTAAGCCCTCTTTTATTTCGGGGATCATATGCACTTTTTTGCCATCAAAGGTGGGCTGATTACTATCTACTTTTAGACGAATAGGTAAGTAGTACTTTTCAGCAATACTTTGCGCTAAATCGATAGCTGCGTTAAATGACTCTCGGTCGTGGTCTTGATAGCGTTCGCGGCTAGTTAACGATTCAATATCGAACATCTCATAGAGGAAAAATTCAATATCTCTGCGATTGACAATAGATGCTGGCATAATTTGGTTCCTTGAATAATTATAGACAATTTTAATAAGCGCCTTCACCACAGCACTTTAAAACGATATCAGAAAATGTTTGGCCCACATCACCAAGCACTTATATATTATAAATCTATTTAACGCTTTATCAGATTAGCGATTTTAAAACCCACTGGCCGTATCTAATTGGATACAAATTAGGCACTCAGGTGAGCTGACTGCTCTAAATCCATAACTTTCTTTCAGGGTCGGGGCTCCAAGGACTAGTTTTTTTCTAAGAAACTCTTTACCACTAACACTGTCGTCTCAGGGTCTTCCTCATGAGGCACATGACCTAAATTTTCGAAAACAACTAATTCACTGTTTACTATTTCTTGATTAAATCGTTTCCCAAAGGCAGCTGGAATTAAGCGATCTTTTGCTCCCCAGATTATAAGGGTTGGCACACTAATGGTTTTTATTTTATCGGCTAAAAGCCCCGGGAATGATTGGTCAAAACGCCTTTTTAACGCCTCACGGTTACCTTCTGAAAGCGCTAATTCATAATATCGCGTAACTAATTCATCGCTTACCAAATTGGGATTTCCATATAAGTTCTTAATACTTCGCTCTACTAATGATTTAGGCAATACATTTTGTAGTATTGCACTGGTAACGGGGTTTTGCGATAGTCTAAAGGCTATCGGCACCGATTCAGGCTTAAAATGATAGCCGCTTGCGTCAACTAATACTAACGCAGATACTCTATTGGGATGCAACACAGCGCTTGCCCAAGAAACATAACCGCCTAAAGAATTACCGCCTAATACCGCTTTTTGTATGTTCAACTCGTCTAGCAAGGCTATAACGACTTCAACATAGCGCTCAATTTTATAGTTATTTTTTGGATCAGGCCCCGTCAAACCAAACCCGGGTAAATCGAACCGGATAACTCTACGTTGCTCTTTTAATGCGTCTACCCAACCATCCCAGGTATGTAGCGAGGCACCTGTGCCGTGTATTAACACAATGGGCTCTTGGTCAGTTTTAGGACCTTCGTCTCTTAAATGAATATTCATGCCAACAATATTCAAAAACTGGGAAGGTGGTTGCGCCCAGCGCTGGCTGAGTTCTTCAACAGATTTGTCGGGAGCTTGATTCATATAAATATAAATCGTTAAAGAAGCCGCTAGTATTAACAGAAGATAAAAACAGTACTTTAAAAATTTATACACGTCACATACCTTCTTGGGTTGTTAGTTTTAAAAATAAACATAGTGTCAATTGAGTAAAATTGAAACCCAATACACATAGCCACAGAGTGTGCCTGTAGCGCAGCACCTGTTTAATCATACCCTGTTTTTTTTTGCGATAATAATTACATTAGTATTACCGTCCACAATAATGGTGTCAAACAAATGTGACAAAAGGCGCAGCGTTAATTAGTGTGCATAGATGCTAGAATAATTGTGACTTCTGACCAGTTGAATTTTTTTAAAAAAAATATCTATTCATTCGCTAAGTCATAACAATTATTTTGATTATAAGAAGATTGCATGGTTAACTATGGTTTCAAAAGATTATTTTAAGCACTTTTTGTTTTCCTGAAATTAACTAAATGCCATTAATAAAAAATCGTAATGATTGAAATAATAATCCTTGCAATAGCCTTAAGCATGGACGCATTCGCAGTGTCGTTAACTATGGGTGTTCGCAACACAAAAAGAATTCAAAAACTGGCTCTGTTAGCCGGTTTATACTTTGGTTTCTTTCAAGGGCTAATGCCCCTATTTGGCTATTTGGGCGGCGTTGCAATAGTTGGCTGGCTAGGTAATTTTACACACTTAATAGCATTTATATTACTGATAACTATTGGCCTAAAAATGATATATGAAGCAGCCATAACCAAGCCTGAAGAAAATCCGCAACCTCATACATACTCACACTATGCCCTGCTACTGTTAGCGATAGCCACTAGCATAGATGCTTTTGCCGCTGGCTTTTCATTAACATTAATGAGTATAAACGGTATTTACGCCTGTATCTTAATTGGCCTTATTACCTTTATATTTAGTTATGTGGGTATTCGAATAGGTCGCCGAGTTTCATATTTATTAGGCAATAAAGCTGAAATTTTGGGTGGTGTCGTACTCGTTATATTAGGCTTTAAGGTTCTTTTGATATAGCGCCAGTTTAATTTTGGTCTGGTAATTAAAGGTGGTTAAACATGAAAATACTTTATATTTGCATTCATAATCGATGCAGAAGCATTTTCTCAGAAGCCATTACCAATCACGGTGCTGGAAATACTATTGACACCAAAAGTGCTGGCAGTCAGCCTGCTGGAATGGTTCACCCGCTGTCCCTTAAATATTTGCAACAAGCAGGTATTGTCACTGACGGCTTCAAAGTCAGTCTTAGGATGACTTTACCGACTTTCACCCTGATATTGTTATTACGGTGTGTGATTCAGCAGCCGCAGGAGCATGTCCATTATATTTCGGCAATAGCATAAAAGTGCATTGGGGCTTGAGTGATCCTTCAAAATTTGCTGGTGTTTCATCTGAACAAGAACTCGCCTTTTTGGCGTGTATTAATGAAATACGCGCACGCGTGAAATCGCTAAATGAAATAGCCTCGAAACACCTAGAAAAACGTGAGCTGAAAATTGCACTGGCAGCCATTGGCGCGTATGAATTACGCGCCAATAAGTCAGTAAAAATAGACAAGATATTATTTTTTGTCTTTAAACTTAAGCGTAAAGAAGAACAATATAAAGTAGCTTCCAAAAGCAAACCAATAGGGTAACGCGCCATCTATTGAGTATAAGTAAGTACCTAGCAAGGGGCCTATCGCAAAACCTAGAGGAGGACAGGAGCCCGCTACACCAGCAACTGCACCCTGCTCTTGCGATGAAACAGCAACAGAGGCACCGGCCATAAATCCTGGCCCTGCAAGGCCCATGCCCATGCCTAGAATACACATAGACAATATATACATGTTTTGAGAATGACCCAATGCCATTATACCAAAAGCGATCATCATTATAGGCATTGATATTCTAAGCAACACAAATGGTCTTACAGACAAGCGAGGTATCACTAGTAATTGTACAAATAGTGCGGCGGCAGCTGAAAACATTAAGCTAATCCCCACAATTTTAGCAGTTTCAATACCCGTTAGCCCCAACTCATCTTGAAAACGAAACGCAATAGTTTGTTGCACAATGGCAAAGCCCATAAACAAGAGTACGCCGGCTACAACTAGCGGAAAAATTCTCGGATCGGTATATTTAAGTCTCGCTTGCTTCTTTATTGCGCTTGCTTTTGGCAACTCGGGTAACGCATAAAGTGTTAACACCGCCACCCCAAGCGTTAAAATAACCGAGAAATATAGCGGCGTGAGCAAACTAATACCGGCGAGTAATCCGCCAATGGCAGGCCCTAATATAGAACCAATATTAGCTGCCGCACCAATGGCTCCCATACCTTTAATGCGCTCTTTTACGGTGGTAATGTCAGCCATATAGGCGCTCGCTGATGGCGACACTGCTGCCATCACAGTTGCATTGGCAACACGGGTCAAAATTAATAATACGAGCGCGGTTAAGGGAACAAGGTAACCCAATAGAGCCATTTGAAAGACACCAGCAAACATCATTGTTCCGGCTGAATAACCAAACAAACCTACCAAGAGGATCTTCCTTCTACCCCATACGTCACTGGCCCTCCCCCAAAGAGGGCTGACCAAAAACAGGGTTAAAGATGACGAAGAAATAATGGCGCCAATTTGCACCTCTACCAGGCCTACTTCTCGGCCAAGCGGTGCCAATATTGCAAATAGTACTGTTTGCGCAAAGCCTATAGTTGCCGAAGCTAACAACAGTGTACGTTTAGCTAAAACATTAGCAGTATGGGATTGCGTCATTGTTGCTGGGCTTACGACAAAGTCGTAAACACTTCTCTTGGGTAATGCTTGAACTCATCATAGTTATTCATGTTTTTACCTTTTGTGAAGTTTTAATCTAGCGAAGTTCTATTTATCGTATCGCTTCGCCGGTATTGCTCGTATCAGCGCTCACGGCGCGGATCAATGAGCGGGTCATAACCGCAGACAACTCATCGAAGTCACGATTATTTCTTATCAAATGCGCTAAATGTAGAGAAATTAAACCGTGCAAACCGGCCCACAGCACGTAGAAAATATGCGCCGGATCGCCAAACACAGTGCCCGCCTGTACCAAACTATTCACCACCTGGCGCATTGGTTGGGCACTGCGTAAAATTTCAGCCTCCAATTCGATATACTCAGCGGCATTAGCCTGTAATACGTTGTACATCACCCGATAGGAATCGGGGTATTGCATAGCAAACTGCAAATAAGCGCGCAACAAAGCTTCTAGCTGCTTGCTGTTTTGCGACTCTTGCGCCACCGCAGCTTCAAGTGTATCGGCTATACGCCCGTACTCTCGTTGCCTTAAAGCCGCCAGAATTTCGGCCTTATTTTTAAAATAGCGATACGGCGTGGTGCGACTGCAGTTCAAATCAGCGGCCAGGCCGCGTAAAGAGATACCTTCTACCCCGTGCTTACCAAAAGACAGTAATGCGAAATCACACATACGGTTGCGAAAACACTGTATTTCTTCCAGCGTTAATATTTTAGGCATATAAACCCCAATTTTTTGTAATATGATGGCTCATTAATTACCTTTTTTGTGAGCCTAAACACAATTACTGTTAAGCATAGTTTGGGAACAATGTAGCTTCATAATCATTTGTATAAAAAATGGTGACAAGCTAGGCACATCAAAGTGAAAGAACATAATATATCGTATATTGACAGTGTCAATTTTAAAATTGCATCCGTGTAACAGTATTTCTCGAAACTAGGGTCGTAAACCTCATATCTGTGCATAAAGTACCTATAGAAGGCTTTAGTTTTTTATCTTTTCTCTTTAGCTTACAAATGGATTTGAGGTAATTATTATATGAAACTGGCAGTTTTTTTACGTTATCAATTCGTTTATTGCTCTTTCTAATGAGCTTATTGGCAATGCACCGCATGGGCTGGAAAATAAAGCTGAAGCTATCAAAACTCTACAGGAGTCAATGAATACATATGGGCATAACGCTGGTCACAAAGCCCTTCAAAATTTATCGTCAATCATTATTGCTATGCTGTGACAAACTGATGTTATTGGTCGATATCGCGGCGAAGAGTTTATAATACTGCTGCCTGATGCGGGCGAAAAAGAAATAAGCATGATATTTTCACGGGTACAAGGAGCCCTGAAACATCACATATTTGAATATAATGGTGAAAGTATTGCCTTAGCGGTCACGGTTAGCATAGGTGCTTGTGTCGTTTCTCAAATTCCACAACAGCGTGATGAAAACGAGCAAAAGTTGCTACTAAACAGTATTATTAAAAACGCCGATAATAAAGTTTATCAGGCAAACTAAGGTGGCAAAAACCAGTTACAAATAACACAGCATCAAATGAGCCCTAATTAACAAATTAGTACGCAGTTTTAGTTACGCTCACTGTGACTTAAATTTAATAATAAACTCTAGTGACTGGCATCTAGAGTTTATTATGCTTTTTTATTAGGCGTCTATATTACTTGGTTTTATCTGTAATTGCTTTATCTAGCATCTCTACAAGCTGATCTCGGCTGTAGCTATGGGGTCCCCACTGATTAAGCTCTACCAACTGCTGTACTTTTGCGCCAATTGTGAAGGCCTGCTCTTGTTGATTAGGCGTTACCACATAGCGGCGCAATGGCTCTTCATCAAACAAAGCGTGCATAAATGCTGCTGAAACTTCGTCAGGTTGCTTATAAGATAATTCAACAGCAGCCGTGTCGGCATACAATTTTTGCATTTCTGGGGTGATTTCACCACCCATTGCTTCTACTTTTGCAAACGAACGCAACACGCTACTGCGACGAATATATGATTGATAATTGCCCGGCGCAATTACACTTACTAAAACGCCTTGAGGCTCCATTTCTAGAGCCAGTGAATCAGTAAATGCTTCAACCCAATGCTTGCTTCCACTGTAGGCACTGAGTCCAGCTCTTGTAATGGTGCCCGCAATTGAACCGGTTGTGCTAATGCGACCTTTTGATTCAAGAATCATCGGTGCAAATGCTTTGGTGACTCTGTAAACACCCTCTACATTAACTCGATAAACAATCGTTTGGTCTTCTATAGTCGTCTGAGCAACCACGCCTCCACCGCCTATACCAGCATTATTAACCAATGCGTAAAGCCCAGTGCCACTTTCTTGAATAAGAGCAACGACTGCATCAATTTCGTCTTGTTTAGTAACGTCTAATCTAACCGCAGTAATATTTTCGATGGCATTAAGTGCAGTAAGGTCTTTTTCCTTTCTTGCGCCGGCATATACATGATGGCCATTACGCGCCAAAGTTTCAGCCAGATTACGGCCAATTCCTGTACTTGCTCCGGTCACGAGTACCGACTTAACTTCCTTTTCGGCTGATGCACTTGCGGAAATAGGTAGTAAAGCGGTGACAAACATTAATAGAAAAATTGCCGGGTGAATTAAGTTCATTTAAATTCCTTGTAAAATTGATTATAAGAGCCTGAAAATTGAGCATATCGGTAATTTCCAGATTATGCAATCAAGCAATCTTTGGGCGGATTATAAGAAAAATAAACACTATTTAAAATGGAAGTAACAAGCACTTATTTTAGAATTGAACTCACCGCACTGAATCTAGGTAGTAAGCTTAAACGACGGCTAAGGTCAAAATTACACTCATATATGACAACGGGCAAATATGAAAATATTACACAATACGACTATTGCATAGATAAGGTAATCACTAATAAAGACTAGTACTGCTTCTTAGGAGATTCTGTTGGCTCATTCATGCGCAAATAAAAACTACAAAGCTCAATCTTGGGTGGCAATGTACCAAACACCTATAACTAAACCAACTAACAACAATGTAATAGGTATTAGTGCTGTAATATAATAACCAGCAGCAACAAGCTTGAATGCAAAATAAATAACTAACGTTATTGCGGTGAACAGTGCAAATGAAGCAATTAAATTTGTCGACTTTTTCATATATGACGTGTCTAAGTGGAAAGTTTTGTTTCAAACGTATACGTAATCTGCTGAATTATTGCTCATCCATTTGTGTACTTACTGTCAGTGCATCATTTGCATCGGTTTTTCGCCCTTGAAGAAACGCTTTTAGTGTTCGTGAACTGATTATTCTGACTTCATGAAAAAACTGCTGCGCATTGAGCCTCCACATATGACAAGCGCTGCACCCTGCATCGCAGCAATTGCTGACTTCATTTTAACCAGTAACCGTTTTAAATTATTAGGGAACCGTTTTGTTTGATATCAGTTCACCTTCTTTGCTGATTACGCAGACTTAAATAGCATACTTTACTCAATCGGTAACGATTGCGTTACACTTTTGCCTTGTACGGGCTCCTTTTTTTAGCTAACTAAGACCTTAAACAAATAAGGTGGTGGAGTTCATCCGTCGCAAAGTACTATTGAGGTGCATTACAAAAGGTAACATTGTCGTAAATTTCGATCATAAATTTGTCAGATTAATTTCTACAATCTGTCTGGGTGATTATCTATATAGACATTAATACCATGTTGAGAAAGTCTGCCCCTCGCTCCAAATGCTGACCGACTTTTCACTACCTCGACAAACTGCACTGCAATGCGGTTTTATATGCATCAATAGCTGGAAATAAGGTAATTAGCCCTGCGCACGCTAACACCACTATAGACAGTATAACGGTGTTAAGTGTGTATATGTTTGCATCTATAAACAAGCCGTAACTTGCTGCCAACCATCCACCTAGTAGGAAGAAGCTCAGATTGAGTAAAACTAAGGCGGTGACTATAGACGCTCCCACTAACAATAAAGCCTCGATCATGATAAGCGAAAACAAGACCCTAGGGCGCGCCCCAATGACCCTCAAAACCGCAATTTCTCTATGACGCTCTCGCATCGATGACAACAGCATTACTGCTAATCCAATCAACGAAGATACTAAAATCAAAATGCTAATGATAATTAATACATTTTCTACCATACTCATTAACTGCCACAGTTCGGCTAAAGCAACACCAGGCATAATAGCCATAAGACGATCTGCTTGGTAATTATTGATGCTCCTTTGCAGTGTAAAAACGCTCATCTTGGATTCTAAGCCCAACATCACGGCAGAAATTGATGAGGGCGTTAGCGCCCCAAGCGCTTGGGTGGATGATTGTTGGTTTATAAATGCCTTAAGTTGCGCTGGTGGCAGATGGATAGCCTCTATTCCTGCCAAGGTGACATGCACGGTTTTATCAACCGGTGTACCCGTTGGAGCTAAAATGCCGCTTACGACAAACGGGCTTTGGTCGTGATTTTTAAAGCTCACTGCGCCAATTCCATGCCCAATTATTATTTCACTTCCTACAACATAGTTTAGACGCTTTGCCACTTCAGCACCAATAACGGCCTCAAAGGCAGTGCTAAACGCTTGTCCTGAAGTCAGGGTTAATGGTTGCTGATTACCGTATTTAAAATGCTCGAAATACGCGCTTGAGGTTCCTAACACTCGATATCCACGATGTGAATCACCAAGCGAAATAGGAATGGCCCACTTGACTTGTGCAAGCTCGTTCAAGGTTGTAAAGCTTTGCCAACTAATATTACTTGTTGGGCTACCCATACGAAATACAGAATATAAAAGAAGGTTTAGTTGTCCACTAGGGCCACCCACAATTAAATCAACATCAGAAACGGTTCGGTTAAAACTCTCTTTTGCTTGCGCTCTCATGTGTTCAACACTCATAAGTACACTTATACTTATAACTAACGAAATAAACGTCAAAAAAACCGATTTTCGTCTATTTTTAATACTGTCCCAAGCGAAGGAGAACATCATATTACGTCTCCTTGTGAGGTATTTAATTCAGCAATATTCACCCTGTTTTTGAAAAACTGCTGTAAATGCGGATCGTGGCTAACGAACAATAGCGTTGTGTTGAATTTATTACATAACGTCAATAACACCTCCATAAACGCGTCGCGGGCTGCCGAATCTAGGGCCGAAGTCGGCTCATCGACTAAGAGTATGTCGGGATGATTAATTAACGCTCTAGCAATAGCCACACGCTGTTGCTGACCCACACTTAACTGACCCGCCGCTTGCCCAAGACAGTCAGTCGACAAAGCGAGTTTAGGCAATAAGTCAGCAAGTGTTTGCTCCACTTGGTCAGCACAAGTGCCACCAAAATGGGCAGCGAGTTGCACATTTTTAAGCACTGAGACAAAAGGAATAAGATTAAACTGTTGGTATACAACCCCAATATGCTTAGCTCTGAAGGCATCTATTTTTTGTGGACTTAACTGGGAAAACGGTTCTCCAAGCAAGGTGATTTTACCGCTGTCAGGCACCAGCACACCCGCTAGTAAATTCAGAAGTGTTGTTTTACCTGAGCCCGACTCACCTCTTAAAAAAAGATGCTGCCCTGCATCAACTTGCCAATTAGCAACAAATAAATCGGGTTTAATCCGAGTTTTATCGTATTTGTAACTCATATTTTCTAATTTAATTGCAAGTTCGGGTTGCTGATTCTTATTTGTTTCATTTGTTAAATCCATAAACGAAGGGATATCTTTTCACATTCAATTTATGTTATGTTATAACATGTTTAAAGGCATTGTTATATAGACTCAAATATTCATATGAACCAAGTTCTTTATCTTTTGCGTGCAACAATGCTTGTGCTTATCTTTACTGCCTTATTATGGTCAAAGTCAGTGTATGGCGGCGAAATAAAAGACGGTGAAATAAAGTACCCCGAAATAGAATGGATAGCATTAATGCCCAGTGATGATTTAGAGGCATTGTTAAATCCTCCCTCTTATTTAGATGAAATAGACGAGGGTTCACGCCTTGATTCTTTAGACATGCTGCCTACAGGTAACCTTGAAGATCCGCACTCAGCCAGATATCTTCAGGCACTGAGCTCAACTCGCATAATCGAAGATTTTAATAATAAACGTATTCGTATTCCCGGTTTTATCGTGCCTTTGGCATCTGATGAAAAACAGAACATTAGTGAATTCTTTATTGTTCCTTATTTTGGTGCATGCATACACTTTCCGCCCCCCCCACCCAATCAAATACTTCATGTCAAAACTGATAAAAAAATACGCTTAAATAGCTTACAAGATGCATTTTGGTTTGAGGGTCAAATCAAAATTGAAACAACAAACAATCTATTAGGTAAGGCAGCTTATAGCTTGCGACTCGAAGGGATCAGCCCTTATGAAGGTTAACAAACAACTTCTACAAATAGTTGAGCACAATCAAACGCTTCAATTGTGTATACAGGTATTGTAACGAAATGCTGATAAAAATTATCAAATTCATGATCGCTTGTTTCTTATTATGGTCTGTAGTGTTGCTTACTTGGTATTTCAGAGCACCCCTTATCGATAAACTATCGGCCATAATACCTTCTCTTAACTATGTATATCTCACTTCTGTTGAATCGTTACTTGTTAAACACAAACAAAAAAAAGCAACCCGCATTTCTTGGGAACAATTAATGCCAATTACAGAACGACAAATCATAAAGAAATACCAACAACCGACCGCAATGAACTTAGCCGAACAAATTTTATTATCAATAAATGCTAGCACTGATGAGGCATACCGCGATGCGATGTTTTCAACAAATGTAGTAGAGGACTTGCTAGGGCAGCAAAGCGCTATCTCAGGATTTATTGTACCGCTTGAACTTGGAAGTGAGCAGCAGTTGACCAGTTTCTTCTTAGTACCTTATTTTGGCGCATGCATTCACTATCCTCCCCCGCCGCCCAATCAGTTGATTTTTGTGCGGGTAGACGGCCCAATGAAAATACCCGATATTAACATCGCATATACGGTTACCGGGGTTTTAAAACAGGGTTTGTACGAGGATATCTTAGGCACATCGGCCTATCAACTTGACTTGATCAGTATCAAACTGTTTTCAGGTGAACCTGATGATTTTCGTCTCCATCAATATTAATGGAGACTGATGCCGCCTCACGTACGAAAATTCGGCCAAGGTCTTTTTATAGCCAGTGTTTGAGTAGGCGAATAGAGATTGACAAACAGCACACTTCCATTGGCCGAGAAACAAGCCCCTGCGGGCTCGGTTTGCGACCGCACATAAGCAAATTCATATATATCCCCATCTAGTTTAGTGCCGTTTGGATCACCGATTAAGTCACTCGCTAAGCCATGCGTACTCTTTTGTTCCACCGGCGCTAATTTACTTAGTTTGGTTGGTTGATGTGTATCTGCCTAGCCTTTTTCGACAATACTTGACTGCCCTGGGAACGCTCGTTAATCCACATGCTATTAATTCGCAATAAGGCAGGAAACAAATCAAAAGCGTTTACTTCTATTTTAGATATTTCGTCTAAGCTTTGACATTCATAGTCATAATTAGCAGTAATATTATTGTG
>JBLHMY010000023.1:0-18644 GCA_047621065.1 Glaciecola sp.
ATTAGCGGTACTTTATGCAGTTCATCTAATGTGATGACAACAAAAAATAGAGACTCGATAACACCCTGTTAAGATGGTTTTGTACCAAGACCACTTGCATTAACGTTACTTTGGAATGAATTCAGACACGAAATCGTAACTTAAAAATCGTGTACACACTCAGGGAGTTCGTTACTCGTGGTGATTATACTAGCACAGCGGTAATATCGCAAACCTTAATCAGTCAAACAAAGATTAATGCTTATCTGCAAAGTGCCGCTACAAAATGCTTTATTCACCTTAATAAACTTATGCATATTAAGGCTAAAAAAAACCACGCTATTTTGCGTGGTTTTTAAGGTGGTTGCGGGAGCAGGATTTGAACCTACGACCTTCGGGTTATGAGCCCGACGAGCTACCAGACTGCTCCATCCCGCGTTTGAATTCTGGTTTGTTGAAGCAACTGCCTTCAACGAGATGCGTATTATACATAGCAAAGTTAAGTATGCAACAGCAAAATTCATTATTTTTACTGCATGAGCAAACTTTAAACAATTGCATGAAATAATGCTCAATTACGAGTCAAATAGCTCCATTTTGCTGGCTAATTTAAAATCTAGTTCACTTATACCGTCTACGTCATGTGTAACTAAATCTACTATCACTTTGTTATATACGTTGAACCATTCAGGATGATGTTTAAGTTTCTCGGCCCATATTGCCATTTGTGTCATCCATCCAAATGCACGAATAAAACTTTTGAATATAAATGTTTTATGTAACTTACCATCTGTTATCTGCCATTTGTTGTCCCCTGCTTGTTCATTGAGGGCTTTTAATTGCTGGTCTATTTCGTTTTCACTTAACTTATTTGGCATAACCGTGTTCCTATAATGTTTTGCGTTTAATATTTTATGCACTTAAGTAACCTAAGTGCATAAAAAACAGATCACCTTAATATTAGAGTTACTAATGCAAAAAAAATGGCTTCATTAAGAAACCATTTTATTATCACTATGCCGTTTAAGCAATGCCTTTTACTGCACAGTTGTTAAAACTCAGCTGCAAACCGCACATAAGCTTGACGCCCTCGAGGATCATGAACTTTAGAATCAAACCCACTGTTTGTAAACAGTTGTGGAGGGTTTTCATCAAACATGTTGATCGCACCAAAGGTAAGCAAATAGCTCGTTTCGGTGTCAAGTAATGCGCTTAAATCAACATTTATTTGCCCATCAACAATAGTATGAGCGTCAACTTCTTTTAAACCTTCCGCTGAACAACCAACGGCAATTGGGCCACCATCAGAACAGTTTTGGTCATCGTCATAAGCACTGATGTAACGCACGAATACGTTTGCGCTGTATGCGCCACTTCGCCAATTAAGACCTAAGTTAGCCCGCAGCTCAGGAGATGAAACACCAATATTGGTAAAGTTACGTCTACCTGCGCCGTCAATTAGACCAGCCTGTGGGTCATCTAATTCATACTTAGTTACATACGTCATAGACAGTGTTGGTGTAAAGCGACCCATGTTATCAGTTTCTATTTTGTAGCTTGTAACAAAGTCAACACCGGCAGTGTTTAACGAGCTCGCATTAACATAGGTATTGTTAACCTGAATTAATGGACCGGTTAATGGGTCTCCAGCCCTTATAATACGACTAGGATCACTTGGGTTTAAGGCTAAAATAGCTTGCGCACTTTCTTGAATAATAAGGTCTTTAAAGTCAAAGTTCCAAAAATCGACTTCAATTGATAAATCATCAATAGGCTCAAAAGAAAAACCAATGTTCCAAGCGGTAGATTCTTCAGGCGTGAGGTCTGCATTACCTGAAGTACGAACTGCTGCAAAAGCGTTTGAATTTATAAGCGGATCATTTAATTGTTGTAAACTCGTGGCCCCGCCGTTTTGCATAAATACTGAAGGCGCTCTAAACGAAGTAGAAATAGAAGCTCTCACAGAGAAATCTTCTGTTGCTCTGTAGTTAAAAGCAAACTTAGGATCTACAGTATTTCCAACCGTGCCGCCGTAATCTTCAAAGCGCACTGCAATCTGAACATCTAAATCTTCGGTAACTGGCAATGCTACTTCTGCAAACGCCGCAAAAACACTTAGACTATCGTCAAAATCAGGGTTACCAATAACAAATGAGAAGCTATCTTCATTTGACAATTGATCGTAGTCTTGTGACAACTCTTCTTCACGATATTGAAGACCAAATGCAAGGCCTGCTGAACCACCGTCCATTTCAAAAATGTCTACAGAAACATAACCCTCTATGACTTGTAAATTAGCCTTGGAATCGATGACTTGATCTGCCGAAAACGAATCAATTACGTATTGAGAGTTTGGCGATGTTGTATATGAAGTTGCAAACGGATTAAAATATTCGCATCCGTTAACACCTGGAGTAGGTTGAAGTGGATTACAGTCAGCACCGCCGAAACCATTAAGCGCTAAGTTAAATTCAGTGTTTAATACATCTTCTACCCTGAATAAAAAATTGTTAGTTGCATTGGTATAGCTTAATTCCCAAAAACCACTGTCTAACTCGCCCTGTAAGGCAGTATTAAATCTAAATGTATCTGACTCAGTGTTTGCTGGATCAGGAACAAAACCATTACCTTCAGCTCGACCAAAAAATTGCACTGCTGCGCCAAACACGTTATTAGGATGATCAGCCGGAACAACAGGCCCTCTTAAATTAGGAAAGCTTGGCGCGCCGCCACGCTCAGCTCTATTTCTTGCAATGCCCACTTCAGTTGTCCATGCTAAGGTGTCGGATACATCAAAGATTGACTTGAAGTATGCATTTACTCGAGATTCGTCTGGAACATAAGAATAGCCCGGACCGAAATCAAATCTACATAAACCAATATCAATCGCTCCTGCCGGCTGTATTACATCACGTATACCGCCAAACTGTTCACAACCAGTCGGGTCAATTACAGGGGCACCGGGTGGAAGGCCTGGTACACCAAAAAATGAACCTGGGTTGCCCAGTGCACTACTGTCATCTATTGGGCGAGACAATCTTCGGTCACGCAAAAATAAAGGCGAACGATTAGTATAGCTAAGCGCTGCTATTACGCTGCCCTTGTCGCTGGTGGCACCCCACAAGCCCTGCATTACATATTCTTTATTGTTGCCATGGGCACCGTCTTGATAGTCAAGGGTCACTTTGGCGCCGTCGAACTGTCTTTTAGTAATGAAGTTAACCACACCGGCAACCGCGTCAGAACCATACAATGCTGAGGCTCCGTCTTTGACAATTTCGACTCGGTCTATAGCTATCATTGGTACAAGCGAGCTTGTATCAACAAAATTTAAGCCTTCGTTTGTTGGCTGCGCGTTAACTACTTGTCTACGGTTATTTAATAAAACTAATGTAGAGGCAACTCCCAATCCGCGTAAGTTAATGTTTGAGGTGCCTGCTGTTGCGTTTTGCGTAAACGCATCAGGGTTATTTTCAGCCCCTGAGTTAATCGTTAACGTTTGCGTAATATCCGCGATATTTTTTGCGCCAATTGCTTCAATAGCAACACTGTCAACAACGGCTAATGGAGAAGGTGATTCAAAATTTTCACTACGTCGTACAAAACTACCCGTCACCATGATGAGTTCTACTTGGCTGGCCTCGTCTTCTTTATCTTCTTGTTGTGCGAAAGAAATTGTTGGTAGTATTAACATCTGTGATGCTACAAATGCGGCTATAACTGTTTTCTTACTCGTAAACTTCATATGCTTACCCCGATTTAGGTGCATTAAACGAAATGCACTAGATAATTTTTTTTATGCGCCAGCGCATGCAGGCGCAGTTATATTATGCGTTACGCATCGGTTTGTAAATAAAATGTTATTTATCTGTAACAATAAGTTATACAGATGGTCTAACCAGTTAGGGCACACTTTTGCTAGACGTATCTAAATTATCCTTTTGCTTTCATTACCAAGGTAAGAAAACTGCCAATTAAAGCCGGTTTTTCTCTTTTATCTATTACCACTTTGCCTTCAAACCTATATAAGTCTCCAATTGCCTTTTTTTCAATATTAACCAAAGTAAACAGATACTTAATTTTATCATCAACGCGTACAGCCTCAATGAAACGTAAAGAATCCATACCATAATTAATCATTGTCGTTGTGTTAGGGTCTACTTGTATAGATTGTGTGAACATTTGTGGCATTAGCGACAATGTTAAAAAACCATGGGCTATAGTCTTTTTGTAAGGACTAAACTTTTTACATTTTTCGGTATCTAGATGAATCCATTGATGATCACCAGTGGCGTCAGCAAACTGTTGTATTTGAGCTTGTGTAACGCTATGAAAGCTAGCGCTTGCGTGTGTACTTCCTACTGTTAACTGCGTAATATCCATGGAATACCTTATTCGTTATTGTAATAAAATTTTATTTTAACTATTAGTTTGATTTATACATCAACTCAACTATTATGTTAATCACTTATTAATGACTTGATAATTTACTCAGGAATTAGTTTTTATGAACCTGCATCGAATTGACCTTAATTTATTTGCTGTTTTTGACGCAATTTACACTGCCGGCAGCTTAACCAAGGCGGCTGACGTATTATGCATCACACAGCCAGCTGTTAGTAATTCTTTGGCTCGTTTGCGAGAAATGCTAAATGATCCTCTTTTTGTTAGAACGGGTCATTCAATGACACCTACACCCGTGGCGCAAAATATTATAGTACCTGCGCGAGAGGCCCTAGGTTTATTGCGTAAAAGCGTACAACAAAGTCATATTTTTGAGCCTGAAACCTCCACCAAAGTATTTAACTTTGCTAGTAGAGATTTGCTTGAAGTCAGTATAATGCCTAGATTGTTACCACAACTGCAACAGATAGCGCCCAATATTACGATAACAAATTATGAAATACCGCGGCAGCAAATAGTCTCTTCTATGGCAAGCGGTAATTTGGATTTTTATGCCGATGCATCTACTTTTAGCGACCTTCATTTAAAAAAACAAGTTATAGCAACCGATCGCTTCGTTGTATTAGCAAGAAAAAACCATCCAATTTTGCAAAATACTATGAGTATGGATGACTTTTTGAAACTAGGCCATATTAATATTTCACAGCGCAAGTCAGGTCCTGGGCCAATTGATATTGCATTAGATAAGTTAGGTAAAAAAAGACAAATTGTTATGCGAGGACAGCACTTTTTGACCGCTCCAAGTGCTATTTCAAAATCTGACCTTATTGCCTGTATACCTTATCATTTAGCAAAACATTACGATTTAGCAATGTATGAATTACCATTTGAACTGCCCCCCATTGAATATTTTTTATATTGGCATTTAAGCGCTGATAACGATGCTGCTCATCAATGGATGCGTGAACAAATATCCGAAGTTGTAAAAACTTATGCTCATGGCTAACCTTAGCTTGATACCTTTAAGTAATCGTTTATACAAGCCGTTAACTCATTAGGTAATTGATGGTGCAACCAGTGGTCTGCATCATCAAATTTAATTAAGGTCAACTGCTCAACCCAGTTTTCTAGTCCATCGAGTACTTCAGGCACAAAAGCGGTATCTTTCATTCCCCATAACACCAACGTTGGCACTAAAATACGAATATTAGGTAGTTTTACGTTTTGCTTCGCGTGTGTTCTCGTTGTAACTAAATTTGGCATACATTTATAATAAGCAAACGAGTTTTGCATGCTTGATTTGTCAGACCACTGCGCTAAATAATGCTTTTGCTGCAGTGCGGATAGTTTGTCAAACCAGCCACCGTAAAGTCTTTTTAACATCTTGTAATTATTTGCACTAACCTTGTCATATCCTTCGTCAGATATTAAGTCAGTAATATAGTCTGAGCGCTTCTGCTGTAGGGTATTGCTAGCCATTTCACGGGTAAAGGTTGATGGATGCGCTGCATTCATAATAATAAATGTTGAAATAAGCTTGGCATTAAATGCAACTAATGGCCACGCTATTACACCGCCCCAATCATGCGCTACTAAAACAACTTTTTGTTTTTTGCTTACGCTTTCAATAAATTCAACGAGGCAAGCAATGAGATTCACTAGTGTATAATTATCATCCTTACCAAGACCAACACTATGATTATATCCAGGCAAGTCAGGCGCATAAACATGATATGAATGACTAAAAGTGTGTAAGTAGTGCTCCCAGCTCCAGCTATTCTCTGGAAAGCCATGCAACATTATCATTATTGGTTTTTGCGGTATTTTCGCATCTTCCCCTGCGTGTAAATAATGTATATTGGTTTGTGATAATGCAAGCGTACTTTGTTTAATTTGCATAAGCTTTTGCTTAACCTTACGTTTGCGCTAATTACATAGCGAACAATACATATGAAAAAGGTGAACATAAATGCTCACCTTATTTATTTAACACTGCAATTTATATTATCTTAAGGCAAGCATTTCAATACTAGCCAACTTTAAATAGCTCAGTTTCCATTTGCATTAAGTTATCTGAACCGGAGTGGATCGCAGACACCAGCGAACGGGTGCGCGTTAACATACGGTCAAAATAAAACTTAGCAGTATGAATCTTAGCTTCATAAAAATCTTTTTCAGTTGTTCCCTCATCGAGTTTATGCTGCGCAACAACTGCCATTTGCAGCCAGAAATAACCAACGGTCACATAGCCTGCATACATCAAATAATCTACCGATGCTGCACCTAGTTCATCTGGATTTTTTGCGGCAGCATGACCAATATCTTTGGTAATTTGTAGCCACTCATCCACGTGAGAATCGATGGCATTTGTCCATGTCGTAAACTGCGATTTACCTCTAACTTCTACACAGTAATCTTTAATTTCTTTGGTAAATACGTTGAGTAACTCGCCATTTGACCCCATTATTTTACGTGCAAGTAAATCTATAGCTTGAATACCGGTTGTGCCTTCGTACATAGTACAAATACGTGTATCACGGGCTAATTGCTCCATGCCCCACTCTGCAATATAACCATGGCCGCCATATACCTGCATACCATAGCTGGTCGCTTCTTGCGCAGTTTCGGTTAAGAAAGCTTTAACAATTGGCGTTAATAATGCCAATTTAGAATCGGCCATTTTCTTTTCGGCTTCATCGCTTCCATAAGTAGTTATATCAACTAACTTCATGCAATAGTTTGCTAATGCTCTGTTGCCTTCTGCCAATGATTTTTGTGTCAGTAACATACGACGCACATCGGGATGAACGATAATAGGGTCTGCAGGTGCATCTGGATTTTTAACGCCCGACATAGAACGGAACTGAGTACGATCCTTCGCGTAAGCTAATGCTCCCTGAAACGCCGCTTCAATGGCTGACAAACCCTCTACGCCAGTGCCTATGCGCGCAATATTCATGAACGTAAACATGCAGTTTAAGCCGCGGTTTGGTTGACCAATCAAGTGTGCTTTTGCAGCATCAAAATTTATTACGCACGTTGCGCTGCCTTTAATACCCATTTTGTGTTCAAGTGACCCACACTTTACAGTGTTACGTTCGCCAGGTTCACCCTGAGCATCTAAATTAAATTTAGGCACTATAAACAGTGAAATACCTTTCGTACCTGCGGGCGCGCCTGGCAATCTCGCTAATACTAGGTGGATAATATTATCTGACATATCGTGTTCACCAGCAGATATAAATATTTTGGTACCGGTTAAGCTGTAAGTTCCATCATCATTTGGTTCTGCTTTACACTTAAGCATGCCAAGATCTGAGCCACAGTGTGATTCGGTTAAACACATAGTACCGGTCCAAGACCCCTCAATTAACTTAAGTAAATATAAGTCTTGTTGTTCTCTAGTACCATGCCCTTTTAGAGTTTCCATACAACCTTGACTCAAACCTGGGTACATTGCCCATGAATGGTTAGCCCCTGAAAACCATTCTGCCATAGAGGTAGCAAGTGAATATGGTAAACCCTGTCCTCCAAACTCTACCGGATGAGCCATTGAAGGCCAACCGCCCTCTACGTAGGTCGCGTAGGCTTCTTTGAAACCGTCTGGTGTGGTAACAACGCCGTCATCTATTTTGCACCCCTGTTGGTCACCAATAGCATTGATGGGCGCAAGTACGTTTTCAGCAAATTTACCCGCTTCTGCATATATAGCTCTTACTAAATCTTCGCTGGCTTCATCAAATCCTAGTTTTTTATAATGCGTCTGCATATCAAGCAACTCGTGGGTGATAAATAATGTGTCTCGCTCTGGCGCTTTGTAATTTTGCATGTTTGCTACCTGTATAAATAATTTATTTTTAAAATCACGCTTTAAAAGTTGCGAATTTTTGTTTTGTCTGTGCGAGCTCTATTAACAGTGGCGAGGGCGTAAACCAATGCTTTCCATACTCTCCTAAGGCACTCTCGTAATGCTTCATTCGTGCTAAAATTTGGTCTACACCGACTTCATCGGCATACTGCATAGGACCGCCGCGGTATACTGGGAATCCATAACCATAAACATAAATAACGTCTATATCGCTAGAGCGCTGGGCAATGCCTTCTACTAAAATATTGGCGCCTTCATTAATTAACGGATAAATGCAGCGTTCAAGAATTTCTTGATCACTAATACTGCGTTGTTCAATTCCTAATTCCTTGGCTCTGCGTTTTGCTATATCAAGAACGCTAGGATCGGGAACTGGTTTGCGGCTGCCCTGCTCGTATAAATAGACGCCCTTACCTGCTTTTAAACCTACTCTACCGGCTTCAACTAATTCGTCGGCCACGGTACAGTATGAGGGGTCATGACGGATAAATTCTTGGCGCGATTGCCTAACAAAATAACCAATGTCTAAGCCTGCCATGTCACCCATTGTAAACGGCCCCATTGGCAAACCAAAATCAAAAATAACTTTATCTATTTGCTCTGGCGTTGCACCTTCCAACATCAATCTGCCAGCTTCTCGGCCATAAACTTCAATCATTCTGTTGCCTACGAAACCAAAACAAACACCTACCAGCACACCCACTTTTTTAATGGTCTTGGCTAGTTTCATTGAGGTTTTGATAACATCATCTGCAGTTTTCGATCCCTGCACAATTTCCAGCAACTTCATTACATTAGCCGGTGAGAAAAAATGCAAACCAATTACGTCTTGTGGCCTAGAAACACAGGCCGCAATTTCATCTAAATCTAAGGTAGATGTATTACTGGCTAGTATTGCGCCTGGTTTACATACACGATCGAGGGCTTCAAACACTTGTTTTTTAACCGACATTTTTTCAAAAACAGCTTCAATAACTAAATCGACATCGGACAAATCTTCGTAAGCCGTTGTGCCGCTTAGCAGGGACATACATTGTTCAACTTGGTCTTGGGTCAACTTGCCTTTTTTCGCCGAGCTTTCATAGTTACGGCGAATAAGCGCAAGGCCTTTGTCTAGCGCCGACTGCTCTAGCTCAAGTAACACTACAGGAATGCCTGCATTAGCAAAATTCATTGCAATGCCGCCACCCATTGTGCCTGCGCCTATTATAGCTACTTTTTTAATATCTCTAACAGGTGTGTCTTTGGCAATTTGTGGCAGCGCACTAGCCGCACGCTCTGCAAAGAAGAAGTGTTGTTGAGCTCGCGCCTGTGGGGTGCGCATACAATCTGTAAATAGTTCACCTTCGCGCTTTAAGCCAGCTTCAAAGGGCAATTGAAAAGCCGCTTTAACTGCGTCAATACACTTGCTAGGTGCAAAGAAACCACGTCCTTTGATACTCAGTTGTGCTCTTGTTTGTTCACACAATTCATCAACTTCGTTGCTGTGCGCCAACTCAATAAGACTGGTTGCTGGAATAGGTTTACCAATCGCATTTTTTGCTATTGCCAAAGCCTCTGATAATAAATCTGCCGGTTCAACAATACTAACAAATAGTTCACTTATTACTTTGACCGGCGTTGGCGCGCCCGACACAATCATATGTAAAGCTTTTTCAGCAGTAATGAGTCGAGGTAAACGCTGAGTGCCCCCAGCGCCTGGTAAAATACCTAAATGTACTTCAGGCAGGCCAACTCTATTATGCGTAGTGGTTACCCTGTAATGGCAGGCTAGTGCAACTTCTAAACCACCGCCAAAAGCACCACCATTAATAGCCGCGACGACTGGCTTGTGGCTGTTCTCTATTACCGTTAGTACATCGGGTAACATAGGCGCTAAATCACCGCCAGAAAACTCTGTTATATCAGCACCTGCGCTAAATAAAGCGAGCTCACTTGTAATGATAATAGCATCTACATCATCATTACTCAGAGCGGCCGTCATTGCTTCTATTACGCCTACTCTAATAGCCTTCGACAAGGCATTAACAGGCCTGTTGGCCATGCTAATTATACAAATGTTTTCGTTAACTACATGATTAACTATGCTCACTATTATCACCCTTATCTGTTAAACCATCACTAATTTGATAACAAAATGTTAAAACATGTCGTCGCTAACGGCTACTTTATTGCTGTTATACACCTGAATAAGCAAGTTTTATTAAAGCATCCTTCTTATATAAACTAATCCGCAGTAAACGAAACATAAGTTAATCATTTATATGGCAAAATTAAATGACAGCTTATAAATAATCATTCACATTTTTGATTGCTACAAAAGAGCAATACGCCCTATAATGTTAAAAACATGTAAACAATTAAAAAATTGGTTAACAAAAATGGAGATTTTAAAAACACCTACGGCTTGCTTCAATGATCTTCCCGGTTATAGCTTTCAAGCGCATTATTGCGATGTAGGTTCGCACCATGAACTGCTTATGCATTATGTCGATTATGGCCCAAAAAATGGGCCGGTTATTCTCATGTTGCATGGTGAACCAAGCTGGAGCTATCTTTATCGCAACATGATTAATGAAGCTGCTAGTGCTGGGTTTAGAATAATAGCACCCGATTTGATTGGTTTTGGAAAGTCCGACAAATATGCCAGTCAAGCCGCTTACACCTATGCTAATCACTTAACTTGGTTAGCTAAGCTCTTAAAACAATTATCGTTAAATAATATTCACTTGATCTGCCAGGATTGGGGCGGTTTACTTGGTTTACGCTTAGTAGCTAGTCAACCCGATTTATACGCTGGGGTGGTTGCCGCTAATACTATGCTGCCCGTTGGCGGGCATGACATGCCTGAGGCATTTTTAAAATGGCAAGCCTATTCTCAATCAAGTCCTCACTTCGATATTGGCAGCATTATTCAAGGAGCTACTCACAATGATATTATTGAAGAGGTGCTTGCTGCATACAATGCACCGTTTCCCGACGAAACATACAAAGCAGGCGCGCGCAAATTCCCTATGCTAGTGCCAATCGATGAAAATGATCCTGAAGCGATTAACAATAAAGAAGCATGGAAAATACTAGCAACCTTTAATAAACCTTTTTTAACGGCGTTTAGCGACAACGACCCAATTACCAAAGGCGGAGAAAAAATATTTCAAAAACTAGTACCTGGATGCAAAGGTCAGGCCCATAGTATTATGAAAAACAGCGGACACTTCTTGCAAGAAGACTGCTCTTATGAATTAATTACCCTTGCAGTTAACTTTTTTAAAGAGTGTAAACATGGATAAATTATTAAATTTTAGTGAGCAAGTAGCAATCATCACTGGTGCATCAAGCGGCTTTGGAAGAGCATTGGCGATTGGTCTTAATGAGCGAGGTTGCAAGTTAGTGTTAAGCGATATTAATGCGCACGGATTAGCCCAAACTAAATCTATGTTAGCAAACTCCGCTAATTGCGAAACTCACACCTTAGATGTGGCAAAAGAAGACAGTGCACAAATTATGGTTGCTTCTGCCATAGATACATTTGGTGCACTAACAATTGCCGTAAACAACGCCGGCATTGCTCACAAACAAGCTGCCTTGCACCAAATGACAAGCGATATTTTTGATAAACAGTTCGACATAAACGTAAAAGGGGTCGCCTTTGGAATGAAACATCAAATTCAAGCGATGCTTAAGCAGGGTAAAGGACATGTGTTAAATATAAGTTCTTTGGCCGGTATTGGTGGAACGCCAAAAGGTGGCGCATATAGCGCCGCTAAGCACGCAGTAGTTGGACTTACTCGCACAGCGGCAGTTGAATATGGCCGATACAATGTTCGCAGTAATGCAGTTTGTCCATTTTTTAGCCCTACAGATATTATTAATGTTGAGGGGGTCGCGTCTGAAGAAGATAAACAAAAGCTAGGCATGGGTAGCCCAATGAAACGAATTAGCACAATAGATGAAATTGTAAATGTTATGATATTAATATTGTCGCCAGGTAATACGTATATGAATGGCCAAACTATTGCTATTGATGGCGGCGTTACAGCTTGGTAATTATTACCAATGCCTAATTTTTAGCTTAACCAGTATTAGATACTGACAATAAAAATTCTATTTACTGTTAGTATCTAATATGAATATCAACAAACTCCTAGCCTTTCTCCTTAATAGTATCGTAACTAATACTATTGTATTAGCAGAGTATCTTTCCTTACCTCTCTTATTTTGTATAGTCAGGCTGAACCCATAACTTAGCCAGGAGAAGTAACATGTTGAAAAAATTACTGATACCCGTATTGTCACTTGCATGCTTTAGTTTTTCCAACGTGGCAAATGCGCAAGTGGAACAAGCACTAGCGAACATTTGCGCCATTGTGAAAGCTGATGACAAAAGCGAACTACGAAAAAAAATGAGAAAAGTACAATCTGATTATGCCATTAAGCTAAGAGATTATTACGGGGGTATTACATGTTCAGGAAACAGCCTGATTCGTGTTGCTCTGTTAAATGAGGCACACGAAACAGGTACACTATTAGTGAAGAAGATGCCAAAAAAGCTTTTAAACACGCCAGAGTCAGACGGCAAGACAATTTTGGCGTGGATAAATGAGCAAGGGCTTGGTGACTCCACTATTGCCCAAGAGGTTAAAGATAGAATATAAACACATTATCAGACTGTTGATAACCAATTCAACATGGTCGACAAAGGTGACTTTGTCTTTTTGGTGACATCCTTCCGGGACGTCACCTTTTTTGTGTCAACAACATTACCATAATGCTAAATTACACCTTGCTATGGTAGCAATATCACTTTGCCTTTTACCGCGCGAGAAGTAACCTTGTTAATAGCGTCAACAGCATGCCCAAGTTCAAAAGCTTCATCAACGACCACTTTCACTTTGCCTTGGCTATACCAGGTAATCAATTCTTTCATATTCATCATGAAATCTTGAGGTTGATGCTGCGTAAACGAACCCCAAAATACACCAACGACAGAGAACCCTTTTACAAGCGAAAGATTAACTGGGAATTTTGGAATTTCACCGCCTGCAAATCCAATTACCAGCAAACGACCCGACCATGCCATTATCCGAGTGCACGCGTGGAAGGTGTCACCGCCTACGCATTCATACACAACGTCTACGCCTTTGCCTTTGGTCAAATCTTTTACCGTTTCTTTTAAATCTCGTTCACTATAGTTAATCGTGATGTCAGCGCCATTTTGTTTTGCTACTTCACACTTTTCGTCAGTTGAACACACCGCAATTACGGTGGCACCCATAATTTTGCCTATTTGTACGGCTGCCAGTCCGGTGCCACCTGCCGCACCAGTTACTAACAATGTTTCACCTGCTTGCAACTGGGCGCGTTGTTTTAGGGCGTGATGCGCAGTAGCATGCGCCGTTAATAATCCTGCGGCTTCTTGCAAGGGAATATCGTCGGGGATAGGCATAACTTGATTACACGGTACGACTACCTTTTCGGCATAGCCACCCAACTGACACATAGCAATAACCTTCATTCCTACCGTTAAGTGAGGTACCCCTTCACCTATTTCAGCGATAATACCCGACACTTCTGTTCCCGGAATAAAGGGCAGCGGTGGCTTCATCTGATACAAGCCTTGTACCAACAAACTATCGGGAAAATTCACACCAGCCCCAACTACATCAACCAGCACTTCACCTTTTGCAGCAGTAGGCGTGTCTACTTCTTCAAAAGATAACTCACAAACAGGTGCAAACGATTTACATACTATTGCTTTCATTGTGAACGCATCCTTAATTTATTTACTGTTATGGCCCACAACTAGGTTTTTACCTAACTGCATCATGTGAACCTGATCCGGACCATCTGCGAGTCTAATGGTGCGCGCATAAGCAAGTGTTGCTGATAAGATAGAATCTTGAGATGTACCTAAGCCACCATGGATTTGAATGGCTTCATCAATTACTTCACAAGCCATTTTAGGAGCCACTATTTTAATTGCGGCAATAATGTTTTTAGCCACTTTGTTACCGTAGTTGTCCATATTGTCAGCTGCTTTTAAGGTGAGTAATCGCGCCTGCTCAATTTTACAGTACATTTGCGAAATACTTTCACGGACAGATTGCTGTTTACTTAATGGCTGACCAAAGGCAACACGGTTTTCAACACGTTCACATGTCAGATCTAATGCGCGCTGAGCGCAACCAATTAAGCGCATGCAATGATGAATACGACCTGGACCTAATCTGCCTTGAGCAACTTCAAATCCGCGCCCTTCACCTAATACCAAATTTTCTTTAGGCACGTTTACGTTTTCAAACAATACTTCGGCATGTCCAATAGGTTCGTCTAAATATCCCATAGCAGACATTGCTCTAACCACGGTGACTCCGGGTGTATCAAGGGGCACTAAAATTTGCGATTGTTGCTGGTGACGCGCCGCACTAGTATCGGTTTTGCCCATTACAATTAATATTTTGCAATTATTGTTCATGGCCCCACTGGTGTACCATTTGCGCCCATTTATTTGATAATGATCGCCTTTATCTTCAATGCTTGTTTCTATGTTAGTTGCATCAGATGACGCAACTTCTGGCTCGGTCATGGCAAATGCAGAGCGTATTTCGCCGTTTAACAAGGGCAGCAACCATTTATCTTTTTGCTCCTGAGTGCCGTATTTTGCCATTACTTCCATATTACCAGTGTCAGGGGCGCTACAATTGAATACCTCTGAACTCCACATTACACGACCCATTAATTCACACAGCGGCGCATATTCTAAATTAGTTAAGCCCGCGCCATGGGGCAAATAGTCTTCAGGTAAAAATAAATTCCATAAGCCTTGAGCCTTAGCTTTTGCTTTTAAGGTCTGCATAATTTCAGGAGTTTGCCAACGATCTGTGCTGTTAGCAACTAAATCATGATATTGCTGTTCTATAGGATAAATCTCTTGGTCCATAAACGTAGATAGTTTCGCCATTAGGTCTTGGACTTTGCTGCTATGTTCAAAATTCATTGTTTTCTCCTTGCCGCTTTTAACTGTAAGTAATTTTTGATAAATGAACAGATGTGTCTAAATGAGGCACATTGTTAAAACTATTTAATTGATAGCCCGCGCTATTAAAATAAAACTGATTTACGCTAGTATTTTTAATTTGTAGATTAAATGCAATGGCTTGCTCAACTGAAGTGTTAAGTAAGGCCATTAAAAACACTGCCATGGCACCACCTGAAGTGACTACAAGCACGTTTTTGTGCTCACTTTGACGCACAAAATTGGCGCTTTTTTGGACACGGCCACAAAACTGTGCCCAGGTTTCACCATCGCCTAAAGGTAATGTGTCTTTTGACCACGCTAACATGGCTTTCTTTAGAACTTTATACCATTCACCTCGCGGGGCACCTGATGCAGGTTTATGCTGCGGGTATACGCGTAAGTATGCTGATACAATATTTTCAAAATCAAACTCGTCCCAACCAGCATCTGTTATAAGCTTGTGCTGTTTGCTGTTACCTAAAATCCCAGTCGCGGTTTGTTTATGTCTTAACATATCGCCGGTTACTACTAAGTCAAAGGTTTGTTTACGCGCAGCAAAATAATCACCTAGCAACAATGCCTGTTGGTGACCTAAATCGCTCAACTTGTCGTAATCGTCTGCGCCAAAAGAAGCTTGGGCATGACGTACTATAACCATTTGCGCCATTATTTTTTCCAATCGCTTATGTTAACTAAAGGTTAATATTTTTACCGCCATAAGAGTAATTTATTATCTTGATATAGATACATCAGCCTAAAGTATAACTATGCCAAACTTGCAATAAAAAACCCTGCGAACTTCACCTAATTACACAGGGTATGGGTTACATGTGATGTTGTTTTACAATAACTAAATGGGTGAACCCGGTGGCATAGGCTTAACCTGCACTTCCATAGGCCATTTGCTGTGCTGCCAATAGTGATGTAAGTGCTTGAGTAATACAGAATTAGCTAGTTTACTGTCATATTTTTTTAGCCACTTTTGATAATCGATTAAAGCCTTTTGCATATCAAGCTTAGCATCACTGCTTAATTCACTGTTGGCTAAGGTGTCAAAGAATGCAGACAAAGCGACCATTTTAAGACGCTGGCTTAGTCTGTCGCTGTCGTTATTTTTAATTAATTTAGTGAACAATAATTCAGTCACTTTGGTAACTGAGGGTATAGTTTTTTGCATACTATGCTGAAACGCTAATCGGTTTAGTCTTTCTGGCTGCAATAATATATTGATTGAATAAGCCGAGACAGCTTCTGCAGCGGTAATAGGATCAAAGGCAATACCCATTCTGGTAGGCATGCTTTCTCTAGTTCTTACGCTGCCATAAGCTTTAGGTGGGATTTGCGCAATTAACTGCTCAGGCAAACGTAAATAATCTGCCGAAGAACTTTGCAATAACAGTACTAAGGCTTCAGTTTGCCGCTTTCCATCAACAAAACTAAGATTTGGCGGGCGTGAGCCTTGTTTTACTGAATAGGTATAATTTATACCTGATATTTGTTTTACTAAGGCCTCTAACTGATATCGATGAGAATAATATATCGGCACTAGCCTTCTTTCCAAATCTGAATAATTTTCATTAGGTGGTAAATTACCGCTACCAAATCGATTTAAAGCAAATTCACGTAACTCACTTACTCGTATAAATTCATCTATTACATTAACCCCATTATCCCACAAATGGCCAGTTGCTGATGCCCTTTTAGGAATACGCGTGTCGGGATCCGATTTATACAAAAAGCCCTGCTCAATAGCACCATTTACAAGCCTTAATAATTCCGTGGGTTCATCTTTTTTATTCACAAAGTCTTGGTAGCCATAAGCAATAGTGTATTTATCCCAATCCCCAATTCCAGAAGCATATGCGTTAGATATATCAACTTTGCCGTCTATTAATTGAATCAAAGGATGAGGATAATCCATTACCGATGCTCTATTGTTCTGGCTTGCCGCAAAATTATGCGCAATACCAAGTGTGTGACCTACTTCATGAGCAGACAGTTGCTTAATTCTGTCAAGTGCTAGGTTTAGCTCATTGCTGGTATCATCAAAAGCCTCTATTGATCCATCTGCGAACGTATCGGCATAAGGAGAAGTGAAACCAGTAGCAATTAAAAAATCTTGCCTTACTCGTAAACTTCCCAGCGTGACGTGTCCCTTAATAATTTCTCCTGTACGCGGATCTCTCACCGAATAACCATAGGACCAGCCGCGAGTTGCTCTGTGCACCCACTGAATAATATTATAGTTAACATCCATAGGGTCGGCATAGGCAGGTAATACTTTCACTTGAAATGCGTCAACGTAACCGGCGGCTTCAAACGCGTCATTCCACCACATTGCGCCTTCTTTCAAAGCACTCATAATAGGCTCTGGTATGCCAGGGTCTAAATAATAAACGATAGGCTCAACCGCTTCGCTTTTATCAGCATCGGGATTTTTTTTGACTAAACGATGGCGAGGAATAAATGCTTGTTCCATGTTAGCTTCAATAGGCACTGAATAGTCGAGATAACTATTTTTTAAAAAGCCTGAAAAAGAATGAAATTTTCTTGGCTCATAATTATCATCGGGTAAAGCTACAAAAGAGTGATGCAGGTGCACTGTTATACTGTTAGCGTCAGGCGTAACATCTCGTATATATTGGCCTTTTGGCGAACCGCCAAATGTTACCAAAGCCTCCAACTCGGTATTTTTAGTAAATGATTTAGTTCGCGGCAAATATATCCCTGAGCGGGTTTTATCAATACTATAAGCGCCCTGTCCGCGGCGAGTAAGCCTGTCTGATATACCGTGAATATCCGAAAGTAGAAACGCGGTATAGTTAATTGCAACCGTGCTGTCGGTTTCATCTACAATTTCAAAACCTGCTATGACCGATTTGGCGAAGGCTTCACTAATACTTTTACGCTCTGCCGCATTTTCAGTGATAGCGCGATAGTCTGTATTTATTTGATTTAAAAGTAATTTATTGCCAAATCGGACGAATTTTACCAAACGGGTTTGGCCTAATTGCCCCCTATCTAATCCAATATCATTTGAACCGATCCCCTGCGGTAAACTACTGTGGAAAATGAATGTATCTGTTAACTGATTTTTATCCAAACGCAAATAAACCGTGTCTGTTGTTGCGTCATGCATAATGTCAATCATGCCACTTTGCACTTGTTTGTTGGCTATGAAGCTTGCTGGACCTTTGAACTCTTCCGACATAAGGTTTGTGGCAAAAATACTTAAACCAACAAGCACAACTATATTTATAAAACGCTTCAAAATTCACTCCTTTTTTTATTAAATTGAGCTACATTACTGCCGTTATCATTCATAAAACATACTAACTACGTGTAAATATTGGAAATACACTTTGAGTATTTAAT